>DASWHY010000139.1:0-8376 GCA_036397955.1 Thermoanaerobaculia bacterium
CCGCCTTGACCGCCTGGAAGACAAGCTCCGGCTCGGCGGCTGAGAGGCCCTCCGCACGGGAGCGCGGGCCGCCGCCCGGCCCAGAGGCCGCGGCGTGGTGCTCGCCGACCGGCGCGGCGAGCGTCCCCGCCGGGTGGGCGTACCACCCCGGATCCTCGTCGTAGCTCGCCAGCCCCGCGCGGACCTTGAGGACGGTGAACATGCCGCCCATGAAGATCGCGCCGAACGGTCCTTCGCCGCCGCCCATGGCGAGCGAGTTGCGCGGCGTGCCCATGTGCATCATGTCGCCCATGCCGGTGGCGCCCATCGGCATGTAGCCGGGAACGAGCTGCTCGACCTTCTCGGCCACGCCGGTCTGATCGACGCCGGTCATGATCGGCAGCTCGTGGCCCATCTGGTTCATCGTGTGGTGCACCTTGTGGCAGTGCAGCGCCCAGTCGCCCGGGTTGTCGGCCACGAACTCGACGTCGCGGGTCGTCCCCGGCGGCACGTTGATGCTGGTCTCGGGGATCCAGGCGGTCTCCGGCAGCGGTCCGCCGTCGCTCGCCGTCCAGCGAAAGTTGTGGCCGTGGACGTGGATCGGATGGGAGTCCATGGAGATGTTGGCGATGCGGAGGCGCACCCGGTCGCCGAGCCGGACGAGGAGCGGCTGCGTGCCCGGGAAGACGCGGCTGTTGAAGGTGAAGACGTTGAAGTCGAGCATCACCGTCGGGTCCGGGGTCGAGGTGCCCGGCTTGATGAACCATTCGTTGAGGAAGATCGCGAAGTCGCGGTCCACGCGCCACCGCGGCTGGCGGGGGTGGAAGACGAGGAACCCCATCATCCCCATCGACTGCTGCACCATCTCGTCGAAGTGCGGGTGGTACATCTGCGTGCCGTGCTGGCGGACCCGGAACTCGTACCGGAAGGTCTCCCCCGGCTCGATGCGCCGCTGGTTGAGGCCGGCGACCCCGTCCATGCCGTTCGGCAGCAGCACGCCGTGCCAGTGGACGGACGTCGGCTCCGGCAACCGGTTCTCGACGTAGATCCGCACCCGGTCGCCTTCCACGGCCTCGATCGTCGGCCCCGGCGTCTGGCCGTTGTAGCCCCAGCAGTTGACCCGCAGGCCGGGCGCGAACTCGCGCACCAGCGGCTCGGCGACGAGGTGGAAGGTCTTGTGCCCGTCCTCCATGCGCCAGGAGAGGGACGACCCGTTGGGGGTGACGACGGGGAGGTAGCCGCCGCCGCCGCGGCGCGCCGGCTGGGCGCCGTGCGCGGCGCCGTGAGGCCCTGCGGCGGCGAGCAGGGGGGCGCGTCGCAGCAGACCGGCCGCGCCGGCTGCGACCGCCGCCAAGCCCGAGGTGAGCACCTTGCGTCGCGAGATCATCGTTCGTTCTCCTTGGTGTCCTGTGGTAGGCGGGGCAGGCGGAGCCGCTCCGGCCGCGCCGAGAAGCCGGTCACGCCGCTCAGCGCCGCCTCCAGCTCAGTACGCGCCAGCCAATAGTCGCGGATGGCGAGGAGCTGCTCGCGCTCGGCGTCGGCGAGGTCCTGGCGGGCGCGCAGGAGGTCGAACGGACCGCGCAGCATCGCGTTGTACTCGAGGCGGGTCAGGGAGAGGATCCGCTGCCGGCGAGGCACCACGACCGCGCGCAGGTACTCGGTGCGCGCCCGCGCCTCGAGCAGCCGTTCGCGCGCGGTGCGGGCCTCGGAGCGGGCGGTCACGGTCAGCGCGTGCAGCCGCTGCTCGGCCCGGCGGAGCGTCGCGATCGCGCGCGTGCGCCCGGCCAGGCCGCGGTCGAAGAGGGGAATGGGAACGGTCGCGGCGGGACCGGTCGTCCGCTTGCCGTCCGGCTCCCGTTCCCGGTGCACGCCGGCCGCCAGCTCGTCCCAGACCTCGGCGCGCGCGAGCGGCAGCGCGCGCCGGGCCGCCTCCACCTCCGCCTGGGCGAGAGAAAGGTCGATGCGGCGCGGCAGAGCGGCCTCCACCTCGTCGAGCGACCGCTCCGGCTCGCCTTCGGCCGGCGGCGTCTGCGACGGCAAGGCCAGGGGCATCGCGTCGGGCGCGCCGAGATCGGCCAGCAGCCGCTCGCGCGCCTGCAGCTCGTCGAGCTGCGAGCGGGCGAGGTCGAGCTTGGCGCGCTCGTAGCGCGCCTGCTCCACCTCGAGGTCGAGGTCGGAGACGTTACCGGCCTCGTGCTGCCGCCGCGCCAGCTCCGCCGAGGCCTCGGCGGCGGCGGCGATCGTCTGCTGCTGCGCGAGCGCCTGTTGCGCCGCCTGCAGGGTGTAGTAGTCGGCCCGCACGTCGGCGGCGAAGCCGAGCACCGCGCCGGCCACCCGCAACCGCGCGGCCGCGAACTCGGCCTGCCCGAGGGCGCGCCGCCGACCGAGCTGGAAGAGGTCGATCAGGGTCTGGCTGAGGACCACCTCGAACGGCCGCGCGGGGCGTCCGGGGAACCGCACCTCGCCCTCGAAGAGGGGGTTGCGGACGGTGCTCGCCGCGATCAGGTCGGCGCGCGCGATCCCCAGGTCTTCGAGCGCGGCGAGAAGGTCGCGGTTTTGGGCGAGCGCCATCTCGACCGCGCGCTCGACGGTGAGCTCGCCCGCGAGGAGCGGCCGCAGCGGCTCGCCGGTGGGCGGCGCGATCGGCTGCGCCGGGTCCCAGGCGAGGCGCTGGCCGCCGCGCTCCTCGACCAGCTTCTGCACCTCGCCGACGCCGGCGTCCCGCGGCACCGAGGCGCAGCCGGCGGCGAGCAGCGCGGCGGCGACGGCCAGAGGTCGCATCCGTCGCCCCCTCATGCCGGCCTCCTCTCGTCCGCCGCGCTCGCGCCGGCCTCGGCGCCGCCGCCCGGCGGCTCGTGCCCTTCGTGCTCGTCGTGTTCCTGCGGGGGTGGCGGCGTGGCGGCGGGCCCGCGCCCGGCGTCGAGCTGCCGGTACGTGCCGCCGTGCGCGCCGTGGCCCTCGCCGGCCATCTCGCCGGTTATCGCCGCCGACCGCTGCGCTTCGCCGAGCGAGGTCGCCGCCGGGGCGTCGACCGGGTCGGGGCGAAGCGTCCTCGCCGGCTCGCCGGCGGCGACGGGCACGGGGCTCGGCGTCGCGGGCTGCGAGGGCGCGGCCGCCCCCGGCGCATGCCCGGCGTGCGCGCCCGCGGGCGCTCCGCCCGCGCCGGTGCCCTGGACCGCCGCGCCGTGGCCGCCGTGCTGCCCGGCGCCGGCAACCGGCTGCTCTGGCGGCGCAACGTGGCCCGCATGCCCCCCGGTCTTCGCGGCACCGCTCCGCTGCGCCATGTCGCCGTGGCCGCCTTCATGCCGCCCGGCCCCGCCCGCCGCCGCGCCGTGGGCGTGCTCGGCGCTCTCTGCCTGCGGCCCGCCTGCGGCATGGCCTTCGTGCGTCGCGGCTTGGCCGCCGCCGGGGCCCGCCGCGCCGTGCCCGTCCGCGTGCCCGCCGCCGCCGAAGGTCTCCCCCCGTTCTTGCGCATCGCGAAACGCCGCCGCGCTCTTGCTGGCGACCGTCTCCTGCCCGCCGCAACCCAACAGCGCGACCAAGGCGAGCCCGCCGGCGAGCGCGGCCGCGTGTGATCTCTTGCTCCGGTTCATGGTGGTGCTCCCCGCCGGCCCTTCCGGAAGGCCGGCCCTGAACGTAGTTCTCGGGTGAGGACGGCGCGAGCGCGCGCCGCGCGCCTTCAAGCCGGTGGCGGGAGGATCAGATGCGGAGGGTGTCGAGGGCGGCCAGGCGGGCTCCGACGTCTTCGTCCAGGCGGGTCGCGCCCAGCGACACGAGCGTGCGGTAGCGGGCCGGGGAGTCGAGCGGGCGATCCGCCGTGGGCGTCAGCACGACCTGCAGGCCCCGGTGAGCCGCCGGTTGCCAGCCCGCCTGGTGCCGCGCTCCCGATCCCGACCCGTCCTGCCGCTCGGCAGGCGCCGCCGGGTGATCGTGGTCGTGCCCGGGGCCGGTGTCGTCGCCGGTGACCAACGCGGCCGCCATCTCACAGAGCGGCACCAGCCGGTGCACGAACCCGTGGAACGGCAGGATGCAACAGCCGACCAGGAGGAAGGCGGCGAGCCCGCCGCCGGCGAGCCACGCGACCACGATGAGGCGTCGCCCTCTCACGCCCGCATCGTAAACCTTGACCGGGCCCGCGGCAAGGCGGCGAGCGCACCGCCTGGGTCCGCCCGAGCCGCGCTAGCCCGTCCTCAGTTGCTGAGGTGGCGCTGACGCACCTCGGACAAGTCCCTGATCACCGACTCGACCCCGGCGCCGCGCAGCGTGACGCTGAAGTCCTTCTTGGAGACCGGCTCGAGCCTCCCTCCCGCCTTGACCTGGTAACGCCCCTCGGGCGAGACCACGAGATACGTGCCGTCGTCGCGCGACATCAGGAAGAGCAGATATCGCTGCCCGACCTCGTAGGGCGGGTCCCCGCCCAGCACGAACTCCCGGTTGCCGGTGTGGAAGAGCTCGATCTCGGGGTCGACCTCGCCCTTGACCGTACGCGTGACCTGCAACGCGATGCGCTGGTTGGGCACGCGATGCTCGCCGTTCTCGAGGGCCGCGACCGGCACGACGATGTCGGCGGCCTCGTGGATCCCGGTGACGCGCGCCACCACGACGGCCGTGGCGAGATCGTAGGTCTCGGCCAGGCTGCGCGGGTTGTGGTACCAGACGGCCTGGACACGGGATGAATCCTCTTCCGCGTCCTCATCGCCCCCGGGCGCGGTGGACGCGGGGACGCCGTTGTACTTCGTGGCGATGTCGTTGATGTTGTGCGAGACGACCTGGTAGTAGGTGTTGATGTTGTAGTAGTAGCCACCCCCCATGCAGCCGCCGTCGTTGGAGTGGTCGAGGCCGAAGAGGTGCCCGACCTCCTGGCAGAAGACCCCGCGCTTGCCGTTCGAGGTGTACGAGTAGTAGGTGTTGAGGAGGGCGTGCCCGTGCAGGATGTTGCAGCCGCTCGCGCTCTCGATGCTGGCCAACCCGCCCCAGCCGGTGTTACCGTAGTTCCCGTCGAAGACGCTGATCTCGGTGTGGTAGTTCACGTTGACGACGTTGAGGATCGTGTCGACGCTCCATTCGTTGAGCGCGGCGGCCGCCTGGCTGCTGTTCGCCGCCGTGTTGCGCGAATAGACGGTGTGCGGTTGGGCTGCCGCCAGCAGCCCCAGTTGTGGGCCGCCGCGGGAGCCTCCAGCCAAGGCAGCATGAGCACGACCGCCGTCCCCACCATGGCGAGCCTTCTTCCCTTCATGCTCCAGTCCTCCTTCTCACAGGGGTTCGCTGTATGCCCGGCACGCTGCCGAGCTCCGGAAACGCTGCGGCAGGGTCCCCTCCAAGCCTCTACCTCAAAGGGTGCGCCAAGCGGGCGGACCGTGACGGCCGGCTTGGCTAGAATGGAGGGGAACCTGGAAGGGAGGGGCTTCGCTTGAAGAGATCCGCCTCGCTATCCCTGCTTCTCGCCCTGTTCGCCTTGGCGGCTCCCCTGGCGGCCCACCCCGGGCACGCCACCCCGGAGCAGGGGCCGGAAGCCACGGTCGACGTGTTCCACCGCGCGCTCGCCGCCGGTCATCGCGAGGAAGTGTTGGCCCTGCTCGCGCCCGACGTCGTGATCTTCGAGTCCGGCGGCGCCGAGCTGTCGCGCGAGGAGTACGCGCATCACCATTTGGCGGCCGACATGGAATTCTCCGCCGCCGCTCCGACGCGCGTCCTCGACCGCCAGCAGGGAAGCGGCGGCGACACGGCGTGGGTGCTTAGCCGCACCGAGACGAAGGGGAGCTTCCGCGGCCGCGAGGTCCACTCCCGCGGCACCGAGACGATGCTTCTCCGCCAGACCGCCGCAGGCTGGCGGATCGTCCACATCCACTGGTCGTCCCAGGCCGTCGCGAAGGACTGACGCAACCAAGCCCCGCCCGATCAGGCTAGGTCTGGAAGCAGAAGCACTCCTTGCAGCAGGAGTTGACCTGGACGCACTGTCCCGGGCCGCCGCAGAAGGCGGTGCAGTCTTGGTCGCGCCGGCACCGTGGGATGCAGCAGGACATCTCCAGCCACTCCGGCGCGGTGTCGCGCACCGCCGGCGTGGTCGCGGCGGCGCAGGTCGGGCCGGAGGCTGGAGATGCGAGCAGCGTCGCGGCGGCCGGATCGGCGGCCGGCGCGGGGACGGGCGCCCCCTCGGCGGCGGCCGCCGCGGCGCAGAGGGCGAAGGCGAGGACGAGGCAGGTCAGGACGGGCTTGCGCATGGGACACTCCTTTCACCTTCCGAGTGCCGCCACGGTCGTGGTCTGGGACAGCCGGAGGGAGCGAGGCGGGCGCCTCGCCCCCCCGGGACGGTTCTTAGTGGTCGTGCCCCTTGACGTCGGGGTCGGCCCAGATGACGTGGGTGATCACCTTGTCGCCGTCGCCGAAGTCGAGCTCGAAGACCGTGGTGAAGCCGCCGTCGGAGATGCGGACCAGGCGGCCCCACTGGCCGACGCCGTCGAGGGCGAGCTGGCGCATCGCCGGCGGCATCCGCGACAGGGCGCTGCTGGCCGTGCCGCCGCCGGGGAGGGAGGAGCCGACGGTCGTGAAGCTGTCGAGGTGCGCGTAGATCGCCTCGATCTGGGCGAAGTCGTGGCTGTTCGGGTGCTCGTTGCTCGGCGGCCCGTCCGGGTCCGAGGTGTAGTCCATGCAGGAGCCGAGGTTGCCGTTGTTGAAGTTCTCGTCCTGGTGGTCGAGCCCGAAGTCGTGGGCGATCTCCTGGCACATGACCAGCCGGCGCCATGCCGGGGTGTTGTAGGTCGGGGTGTTGAAGTAGGTGTCGTTGACCTTGGTGGTCGCCTGGGTGATGTGCTCGCCGCCGGTGATCCAGATCTGGGCGATGCCGAGCCAGCCGTTGTTGCCGTAGGTCGCGTTGCAGGCCTCGATGCGGCCGGATGTCGGCCGGCACTGCTTCGGCCGGGTGCCGCCGGCGACCTTCACCAGGTCCAGCACGGAGGAGGCGCTCCAGTCGCTGATCGCCTCGTCGAGGTAGGGGTCCCACGTGGCGTTGACATTGTCCCCCACCTTGAGGGTGAAGGGGTTGCTGGTACGGGCCCAGTGGTAACCATTCCAGGAATGGTTCGCCAAGCTGTCGGCCGCGAACCCGGCGACCGCACACAGCGCCAGGACCACGACCAGCGAACGGCGGTAACTCTTGCGCATCGACGCTCCTTTTCCTCTCGCGAGGGGATTGAGGTTCACCCGGCCGCACGGCGGCCGGCACACGTTCTCTTCCTTAAATCAGGGTGAGGAGTCTAGCGGAAAGCGGGACAGGGCGGGCCGCACGGCTGCTCGGCCGGCGGCGTCTAGCTAGGTCATCCCCACCGAGACGACCTCGCCGGTCTCGCGGTGGACGAGCACGATGAGCACCTCCCCGATCGGGCGCTGCGGGCCGATCGGCTCGCCGCGGAAGGTGACCTGCCAGACCGGGCGCCCCTCGTCGGTCGCCCGCACCGCCTCCGTCGAGCGCGCTGCGAAATCGAGGTGCTGGCGCGCGATCTCGATCGCCCGCTCGCGGGAGACCTCGCCGCCGCCGTCGGTGGCCGCGGTGCAGGCGGCGAGCAGGAGCGCGGCGCCGAGGAGGACGCGGAGCGGGCGGCGGGACGGGAGCTCGCGCACGGCGCGGATCCTACACCCACCGCACATGCGCAGGATAGGATCGGCGGGCTGATGGAGAACGCCCGCTCGGTGCTCCTGGTCGGTGTGGGTGGCTTCCTCGGGTCGGTCTGCCGTTACCTGCTCGGCGGCTGGGTGCACGGCGCGATTCCGTTCGCGAGCTTTCCCTACGGCACCCTGTTGGTGAACGTCTCGGGGTGTTTTTTGATCGGCGTGCTCGGCGGGCTGACCGACGCCCGGCAGGTGCTCGGCCCCGATGGGCGGCTCTTCGTCCTCCTCGGTGTCCTTGGCGGGTTCACCACCTTTTCGAGCTTCGCCTATGAGACCCTCGCCTTGGCCCGCGACGCCGACTACTTGCGGGCGTTCGCCAACGTCGCGGCGCAGGTCCTCCTCGGGCTCGGCGCCGCCTGGCTCGGCCTGACGCTCGTCCGGCCCTGACGCCCATGGTTCTTCCTCGTGAAGGTCACCTGCTGCGCGTCTTCCTGGGAGAATCGGACCGTCACGAGGGGATGCCGCTCTACGAGTGGCTGGTGCGGAAGGCGAAGGAGCAGGGGTTGGCTGGCGCCACCGTCCTGCGCGGGGTCGAGGGCTTCGGGGCCCACAGCCGCCTGCACACGGCGCGGATCCTCCGCCTCTCGACCGACCTGCCGGTCGTGGTCGAGATCGTCGATACGATCGAGAAAATCGAGGCGTTCCTGCCCGTCGTGGACGCCGCCGTGCAGGAGGGCCTCGCCACGGTCGAAAAGGTGGACGTACGGTTCTACCGCAGCGGCAAACAGCCGT
>DASWHY010000140.1:0-7481 GCA_036397955.1 Thermoanaerobaculia bacterium
GCTCGTCGGGGCAGTACGGCCGGCTGGGGGACGTCATTACCGCCTCGGTCAAGGAGGCGTCGCCGGACGGCACGGTCAAGAAGGGGCAGGTGGTCAAGGCGGTCATCGTGCGCACCGTCAAGGAGCAGCGGCGCCGGGACGGGAGCTACATCCGCTTCGACACCAACTCGGCGGTGCTGGTCTCCGACACCGGCGAGCCGATCGGCACCCGCGTCTTCGGCCCGGTGGCGCGCGAGCTGCGCGAGCGCCGCTTCATGAAGATCGTGTCGCTGGCGCCGGAGGTGATCTGAGATGTCGAAGCTGCACGTCAAGAGGAACGACCAGGTGCTGGTGATCTCCGGCGCCGACCGCGGCACGCGCGGCAAAGTGCTGCGCGTCCTGCCGGCGGCGGGCAAGGCGGTCGTCGAGCGGGTCAACATGATCAAGAAGCACACCCGCCCCAATCCCCAGAAGGGGATCCAGGGGGGCATCCTGGAGCGCGAAGCGCCGGTCCGGGTCGCCAACCTGATGGTGGTCTGCCCGGAGTGCGGCGAGCCCACCCGGCTGGGGCACAAGCGGCTGGAGGACGGCCGCGGCGCGCGGGTGTGCAAGAAGTGCGGCGCCACCTTCGGTTGAGCCGCTGAGAGAGAGCCATGGCGAAGAAGAAGGTCGAATCAACCAAGCTGGCGCCGACGGGCGAGACCGCCCGGCCGCCCGCGGACTACCTGCCGCGGCTCAGGCGCCAGTACCGGGACGAAGTGGTGCCGAAGCTGCAGAAGGAGTTCGGCATCGACAACACGATGGCCGTCCCCCGGATCGAGAAGATCAACCTCAACATGGGGGTGGGGGAGGCGATCCAGAACATCAAGGTGCTCGACGACGCGGTCGAGGAGATCGCGGCGCTCGCCGGCCAGCGGCCGGCGATCACCCGCGCCCACAAGTCGATCGCCGCCTTCAAGGTGCGCGAGGGGATGCCGATCGGCGCCCGCGTCACCCTGCGCGGCGACCGCATGTGGGAGTTCCTCGACCGGCTGATCTCGGTGGCGCTGCCGCGCGTGCGCGACTTCCGCGGCGTCTCGGCGCGCAGCTTCGACGGCCGCGGCAACTACACCCTGGGCGTCCGCGACCACCTGATCTTCCCCGAGGTCGACTACAACAAGGTCGAGAAGTCCAAGGGGCTGAACATCACGATCGTGACGACGGCCGGCAACGACGAGCGCGCCCTCTTCATGCTGCGCGAGCTCGGCATGCCGTTCGCCAAGTAATCGAGGAAGAGACAAGGAGAGACCGACGTGGCGACCACCGCGAAGATCGCGAAGACCCGCAAGACCCTGAAGTTCGCGGGGCGCCAGCGCAATCGCTGCCGCGTCTGCGGCCGCCCGCGCGGCTACTACCGCAAGTTCGGGCTCTGCCGCATCCACCTGCGCGACCTGGCGCTCCAGGGGTATCTCCCGGGCGTCGTCAAGGCGAGCTGGTAGGACAGGAGAAGAGAATGAGCGCGACCGACCCGATCTCGGACCTGCTGGCGCGGATCCGCAACGCCCACCTGGCGAAGAAGGACCGGCTGGACCTCCCCGCCTCGCGGCTGAAGGGGGAGATCTGCCGCATCCTCAAGGAGCAGGGGTTCATCAAGGACGTCCGCCACGTCGAGGGGCAGGGGGCCGGCACGCTGCGCGTCTTCCTGCGCTACGACGCGCAGGGCGCGCCGGCAATCAGCCACCTGCGCCGGGTCTCGAAGCCGGGGCGGCGGGTCTACCGCGACGCCGACGAGATCCCGGCCATCCGCAGCGGCCTCGGGATCGGCATCGTGTCCACGTCGCAAGGACTCCTCTCCGACGCCCAGGCGCGCGAGCGCCGGGTCGGCGGCGAGCTCCTCTGCGAGGTCTGGTAGGAGAAGGCCATGTCGCGAATCGGAGAGATGCCGATCCCGGTCCCCAGCGGGACGCGGGTCGAGGTCAAGGAGGGTCGGTTCACCGCCGAGGGCCCGAAGGGCAAGGTCTCGCAGCCGCTCTTCGCCGACTTCCCCGTCGAGGTCAAGGACGGGACGGTCACCGTCGCGCGGCCGGGGGACAGCGGGCCGGAGCGGGCCAAGCACGGCCTGCTGCGGGCCCTCCTCGCCAACGCGGTGCTGGGAGCGACTTCGGGGTTCTCGCGCCAGCTCGACATCGTCGGCGTCGGCTACCGCGCCGAGGTCAAGGGCAGCAAGGTGCAGTTCGCGCTCGGCTATTCGCACCCGGTCCTCTACGACATCCCGCAGGGGATCAAGATCGAGATCGACAAGAACAACCGGATCACCGTCTCGGGCGCCGACCGCCAGCAGGTCGGGCAGGTCGCGGCCGAGATCCGCGGCCTGCGCAAGCCCGACCCCTACAAGGGGAAGGGCATCAAGTACAGCGACGAGGTGATCAAGCGGAAGGTCGGCAAGGCCGGCGCCAAGTAGCGGTGAGGAGATAGAGCGTCATGGACCACGTCGTCAAGAAGACCAAGCAGAAGCGGGAGCGCCGCCACCGCGCGCACCTGCGGGTGCGCAGCCGCGTCCGCGGCACCGAGGCGCGGCCGCGCCTGTCGGTCTACAAGAGCCTGCGCTTCATCTACGCGCAGGTGATCGACGACAGCCGCGGCGCGACCCTCGCCCAGGCCAGCTCGGCCGAGGCCGAGGTGAAGGGGCGGCTCGCCGCGGCCGAGTCCGCCACAGGCAAGTCGGCCAAGGACCGCGCCGCCGCCAAGGCGGTGGGCGAGGTGGTGGCCGAGCGGGCCAAGGCGGCGGGCGTCGAGCGGGTGGTCTTCGACCGCGGCGGCTACGTCTACCACGGGCGGGTGCAGGCGGTCGCCGAGGGGGCCCGCGAGAAGGGCCTTCAATTTTGAGCGCACTATCGGGTCGCAGGACCCAAGGGGTTTCTTAACGTGGCCAGGGACTTCGAGCGCGAGAGCGAGTTCTTCGAGCAGGTCGTCCACATCAACCGCGTGACCAAGGTGGTCAAGGGGGGGAAGAACTTCTCCTTCTCGGCGCTGGTGGTGATCGGCGACGGCAACGGCCGGGTCGGCTACGGCGCCGGCAAGGCGAAGGAGGTCCCTACCGCCATCCGCAAGGGGATCGAGATCGCCAAGAAGAACATGATCCAGGTGCCGATGAAGGGGAGCACCATCCCGCACGAGGCGCTGGGGATCTTCGGCGCCGGCCGGGTGCTGATCAAGCCCGCCTCGCCGGGGACCGGGGTGATCGCCGGCGGTCCGGTGCGCGCCGTCGTCGAGACGGCGGGCATCCAGGACATCCTGACCAAGTCGCTCGGCTCGGCCAACCCGCACAACGTGGTCAAGGCCACCTTCGACGCCCTGCTCGCGCTGCGCCACGAGGCCGACGTGATGCGCATGCGCGGCCTGGACGGCAAGCCGGCGGCGGCGGCAGGCAAGGAAACCGGCAATGGCTGAGCAGAAGAGCTCCACCAAGCTCCTGCGGATCCGCCAGGTCAAGAGCGGCATCGCGACCAAGGCCGGGCACCGCGAGGTGCTGCGCGGCCTCGGGCTGCGCCGCATCCGCCACGAGGTGGTCCGCCCGGACACCCCGGCGGTGCGCGGCGCCATCGCCAAGATCGGCTACCTGCTCGAAGTCGAGGAGGACGGCTAGATGAACCTGCACGACCTCTCCCCGGCCAAGGGGAGCAAGCACGCCCGCCGCCGCGTCGGCCGCGGCCCCGGCTCGGGGCTCGGCAAGACCGCCGGACGCGGCCACAAGGGGCAGAAGTCGCGTACCGGCTACAGCTCCCGCCCCGGCTTCGAGGGCGGGCAGATGCCGTTGATCCGGCGCGTCCCCAAGCGCGGCTTCACCAACATCTTCAAGACCGAGTACGCGGTGATCAACGTGTCGCAGCTCGCCGCGCTGGCCGCCTCCGAGCCCGGCGACGTCACCCCCGAGCTGCTGGCCCGCCACGGCCTGGTGCGCAAGGGGCTGCCGGTCAAGGTCCTCGGCAACGGCGAGCTGAGCGCGGCGCTCACCGTCACCGCCCACAAGTTCAGCAAGTCGGCCCGCGCCAAGATCGAGCAGGCGGGCGGCCGCTGCGAGGAGCTGGCGGCGTGATCGAGAGCTTCCGCAACGTCTTCGCGATCCCGGACCTGCGCAAGCGGCTGATGTTCACCTTCGGCCTGCTCGCGGTCTACCGGATCGGGTGCCACATCCCGACGCCGGGCATCGACGCCAAGGCGCTGCTCGAGTTCATGGCGGCGGCGCAGGGGACGTTCCTCGGCTTCGTCAACACCTTCACCGGCGGCAGCCTGTCGCGCGTCGCGGTCTTCGCGCTCGGCATCATGCCCTACATCACCGCCTCGATCATCCTCCAGCTCCTGACCGTGGTCTGGCCCTACCTCGAGAAGCTGTCGAAGGAAGGGGAGCTGGGGCGGCGGAAGATCACCCAGTGGACGCGCTACGGCACGGTGCTCATCTCGATCATCCAGGCGACCAGCATCGCCATCTTCCTCGAGAAGCAGACGACCCCGTCGGGGGCGCTCCTGGTCCCCGATCCGGGCTGGGGCTTCCGGCTGATGAGCATCGTCACCCTCACCACCGGCACCGCCTTCATCATGTGGCTGGGCGAGCAGATCAGCGAGCGCGGCGTCGGCAACGGCATCTCGCTGATCATCTTCGCCGGCATCGTGGTCGGGCTGATCCCGGCGATCGTCAACACCTACGGCTCGATCCGCAACGGCACGCTGAACGTCATCGCGGTGGTGATCCTGATCGTCTTCATGGTGGCGGTGGTGGGCTTCATCGTCTACATGGAACGAGCGCAACGCAGGATCCCGGTGCAGTACGCCAAGCGCGTCGTCGGGCGCCGGGTCTACGGCGGCCAGAGCACCTACCTGCCGCTGCGGGTCAACACCGGCGGCGTCATCCCGGTGATCTTCGCCAGCTCGGTGGTCATGGTGCCGGCGACGGTGGCGGGGATGGTCGAGAACGACTACGTGCAGCGGGTGGCCGCGGCCATCTCCTGGGGCCAGCCGATCTACTACCTGCTTTACATGGCGGCGATCCTCTTCTTCTCCTACTTCTACGTCTCGATCATCTTCAACCCGGCCGACCTCTCCGAGAACATGCGGAAGTACGGCGGGTTCATCCCGGGCATCCGGCCGGGGAAGCGGACGGCGGAGTACATCGACCGCATCCTCACCCGGCTGACCCTGGTCGGCGCGCTCTACCTGGCGGCGGTGTCGATCCTGCCGGAGTTCCTGCTCACCGGCTTCAAGGTCGGCGGCATCCCGGGGATCGGCCCGACGCTCGACGCCTACATGCCCGACTGGTTCACCAGCGGGCTGGGGATCAACTTCTACTTCGGCGGCACCTCGCTCCTCATCGTGGTCGGCGTGGCGATGGACACGATCCAGCAGATCGAGAGCCAGTTGGTGATGCGGAATTATGAAGGATTCATGAGGCGTAGCAGGATCAAGGGGCGCCGTGGCTGACTTCACCTCGCGCAACGGCGGCCGGCCACGCCGGCTCGTCCTGATCGGCCCCCCCGGCTCGGGGAAGGGCACACAGGCGCAGATCCTGGCCGACCAGCTCGGCGTGCCGGCGATCTCGACCGGCGAGATGCTGCGCGCCGCGGTGGCGGCGGGGAGCGATCTCGGCAAGCGGGTGCGCCGCCAGATGAGCGGCGGCGGGCTGGTGGATGACCCGACGATGGCCGAGCTGGTGCGCGAGCGGCTGGCCCGGCCGGACGCGGCGGAGGGCTTTCTCCTCGACGGCTACCCGCGGACCGAGGGGCAAGCGGCGACGCTCGAGGAGATCCTCGCCGGCCGCGGCCAGAGCCTCGACGGGGCGCTGCTCATCGAGGTCCCGGAGGAGGAGCTGGAGCAGCGAATGGCCGGCCGGGGACGTGAAGACGACGACCAGGGGGTGGCGCGGGCGCGGCTCGAGGTCTACCGGGAAACAAACCCGCGCCTGGTTGGTTATTATCAGCGGCAGGGTCTCCTGCGCGAGGTCGACGGCCATCAGCCGATCGAGCGCGTGACCCTCGACATCCTGGCGGCGCTCGGAGAAGCCCGGTGATGGTCTTGAAGACCCGGGGCGAGATCGAGCTGATGGACGAGGCCAACCGGATCGTCCACCGGGTGCTCGACGAGATGGGCCGCCGGATCGCCCCGGGCGTCACCTCCCGCGAGCTGGACCGCACGGCCGAGCGGATGATCCGCGATGCCGGCGGCGTGCCCGCGTTCCTGCGTTACCGCGGCTACCCGGCGACGCTCTGCATCTCGGTCAACGAGGTGATCGTGCACGGCATCCCGGGCGACCGGAAGCTCGCCGAGGGGGACATCGTCGGCATCGACTGCGGCGTGCTCTACAAGGGGTACTACGGCGACGCCGCCCGCAGCTACGCGGTGGGGCGGGTGGGCGACGACGCCCTACGCCTGCTGCGGGTGACCGAGGAGTCCCTGCACCTGGCGGTGGCGCAGGTGCGGCCGGGAGGGCGGCTCTCGGACATCGGGCACGCCGTCCAGCGGCACGCCGAGGAGCACGGCTACTCGGTGGTGCGCGAGTTCTCGGGGCACGGCGTCGGCACCTCGCTGCACGAGGACCCGCAGGTGCCCAACTACGGCCCGCCGGGCAAGGGGCCGCGGCTGCGCCCCGGCCTGGTGCTGGCCATCGAGCCGATGGTCAACGCCGGGGCGAGCGGCGTGGTGATGGACGCCGACGGCTGGACCGCCCGCACCGAAGACGGGTCGCTCTCGGCCCACTTCGAGTACTCGGTGGCGGTCACCGACGCCGGGGCGCGGGTGCTGGGCACCGAGCCGGCGTACCACTACGCGGCGGCGCAGCAGCCGGCCGCCGTGGAGGCGCGGGCGTGAGGCAGCGCGGCGGCAGACCGCGCGGCAAGCCGGCGGCGCGACGGCCGGCGCCGGCGGAGGCGCCGAAGAAGGAAGAGGCGATCGAGGTCGAGGCGACGGTCGTCGAGCCGCTCCCGAACGCGATGTTCCGGGTCGAGCTCGAGAACAAGCACCAGGTGCTGGCGCACATCTCCGGCAAGATGCGCAAGCACTTCATCCGCATCCTGCCGGGAGACCGGGTGCTGGTGGAGCTGTCCCCCTACGACCTGTCGCGGGGGCGCATCGTCTACCGGCTGAAGTAGTGGAGAGCACGGAAAGGGAAGCGTCATGAAGGTACGTTCATCGGTCCGGCGGATCTGTCCCAAGTGCAAGATCGTCCGCCGCAAGGGCGTCGTGCGGGTGATCTGCGAGAATGCTAAACACAAGCAGCGTCAGGGGTAAGCGGATATGGCACGGATCGCAGGAGTGGACCTCCCCCAGCACAAGCAGGTCTGGGTCGGGCTGACGTACATCTACGGCATCGGCCGCTCGCGCGCACAGGCGATCCTCGGCGAAGCGGCGGTGCCGACGACCACCAAGGTGAGGGACCTCACCGAGGACGAGGCGCGCCGGATCCGCAAAGTGATCCAGGACGAAGGGCGCGTCGAGGGTGACCTGCGCAAGGAAGTCAGCCAGAACATCAAGCG
>DASWHY010000141.1:0-4187 GCA_036397955.1 Thermoanaerobaculia bacterium
CAGGGTGGGAAGGAGCGCGGTCATGAGCAAGTGGGAGTACAAGATCATCAACATCCGGAGCGAGAACTACCGCCTCGACCCGAACGCCGCCACGCAGATGAATCAGTTGGGCGAGGAGGGGTGGGAGCTGGTCTCGATCACCTCGGTCAACTTCAAGACCGGGGCCACCGACAACATCGCGATGGTCTTCAAGCGGCCGGTGGCCGCCGCGCCCGCCTAATCGGCGTCGCGCTTGCTGCGCCGGTCCGCGAGCCGCTTCTTCTTGCGGCGCGTGCGCCGCAGCGCCACGGCCAGCCCGCCGGCTCCGGCGAGCAGCCCGATCAGCAGGTACTTGTGCCGCGGCACGAAGCCGAGCTCGCTCTCGACCGAGGTGCGCAGCTCCCCGAGCCGCAGCTCGAGGTCGCGGCGCGCCTCTTCCAGCCGCCGCTCGGCCGCGCTCAGCTCGTCGTTCTCGCGTCCCATGCTCACTCCCCCTCGGCCGCCGCGGCCGTCCCGGCCGCCCGCGCCGCTTCGCGCGGCGTCACCACCGGCCGCTCCTCGCGCAGCAGGCTGCTCTGCCACCAGGCGAGGTGATCGGAGAGGCGGCGCCCGATGGTCCGCGCCGGCCCTTCGAAGGCGCGCAGCTTCTTGGTCCCGATCCAGCCGAGGAGCCCCGTGACGAGCGCCAGGAGCCCGGTGACGACGAGCGCCGCCCCCCAGACCGGCAGCCAGAGCGCCAGGAGCGCCACCAGCGCCACGAGCAGCAGCCCGATGAGCCAGAAGGCCACCACCAGCGCCGCGCCGAAGAGCGCCACCGCCGCGCCCAGCCGCTTCGCCGAGAGAGTGACGTCGGCGCGCAGCGCCTCGCACTCGGCGCGCATCACCTCGAGGAAGGCGGCGCCGATCGCCCGGAGCTGGTCGATGAACTCGTGCATGCGGGACCCGCGCGCCTCTACGCCCCGGTCCCGACCCGCACGACGCGCGAGATGAAGGAGCTCTCCGAGCCGACGTCGTCGCGCGCCCCCACCGCCACGCGGTGGTCGCCGCCGCGCATCAGCAGGGTCAGCGAGTAGGTGTAGTGCTTGCCGCGGGCGCTCTCCACCTCGGCGGTGGGGATCTGGATCGGCACCCGCGCCTGCTGCACCTCCGAGGTGCCGCCGTCGGCGTCCATGACCGCGAAGTAGAGCCGCACGACGCCGTCGTGCGTCTGCTCGCGCGGGATGAGCAGGAGCTTGCCGAGCGGGATGCGGACCGTGATCGGCAGCAGGAAGTGGCCGTCGTCCTTGCGCGTCGGCTGGTCGAAGGAGATCTCGATCCCGAGGGGGTTCTCCTCGTAGGGGAAGTTGAGGGCGGCGAGGGTGCCGTCCGTCATCTGCGCCTCGGAGCTCTTGTCGCGGTAGCCCTCGCGGTGGCGCACCACGAGCCCCTTGCGCTTCACCTTGACCTCGATCGTGTGGTAGCGGCCGTCCCCGACGTGCGCCGGCGAGTAGCCGAGCGAGTAGTAGGTCTGGAAGTCGTGCGCGATTTTCTCCAGGTGCGGCAGCACGACGTTGGCGTTGAGGATGGCCTTGCCGCCGGTCGTCGCCGCCATGTACTGCAGCGGGCTCTGCATGTTCGACATGGTGATCTGGTCGAGGAAGATGCTCTGCCCGGCGCCGCCGGAGTTCTCGGCCGAGATCGAGGAGTAGGTGCGCAGGCCGGCGGCGTCGATAGTGTAGAAGGTGATGCGGTTGGCGTTGGCCTGCGAGGCCAGCTCGCGGAAGCGGCGCGAGGCGTCGAAGCGGAAGCCCTCGGTCAGGCTGGCGCCGCCGCTCTGCCCGAACTTCTGCTCGACGGCGTAGAACAGCTCCTGCCCGGCCGACATCGGCAGGCCGTCGCTGACGTAGAGGACCGCCTTGCGGCCCGGCATCCCGGCCAGCATGTCGACCGTTTTCTTGAGGCCGTCGATCGAGAAGTTGAGGTCGTTGGCGATCGACTCGGCGTAGCTGCGGGCGAAGCCCATCGCCTGCGACGGGCTCTCCGACTCCTCGATGCGGGCCAGGGCGTCGCGCCGCTCGGAGTCGTGGTGGACGGCGTGGCCGGAGACGGTCTCGAGGTCGCCCAGGGCGGCGGCGACCAGGGCGGGATCGCTGGTGAACGTGCGCCGCACCTTGAGCGAGCGGTCGTAGGTGACCAGCATCACCCGGTCCTCGCGCGTCACGTTCTGGTTGAGGAAGGTGCGCATCTCGCGCAGCACCCGGTTGCGGTTGAACGGGTGGATGTTGAAGTTGTCGACGTAGACGATGAGGCGCAGCCGCTGGTCCTCGGGGATCGGCTCCGGCGCCGGCGGCGCGCCGGCGGGGCCCGCGACCGGCGCCAGCGCCGGCCCGGGGTCGGAGGCCGCGGACGGCTTCCCGCCCTCGACGGCGTAGAAGTTGGTCACGGCCATCGGCTTGCGGTCCTCGAACAGCTCGAAGTCGTTCTTGGTCAGGCCGGTGACCGGGTTGCCCTTCTTGTCGGTGACGTAGACGTCGACGTTGACCACGTTGACGCTGACGATGTCGGCGAAGAACTCCTGCCCCTCCCCCGGCGGTTGCGTGCCGCGAGGCTTCTGCGCCAGGAGGACTGCGCCGGGGAGGAGCAGGAGGGAGAGCGCCGCCGCGGCGAAGGCCCGGCGGGGGTGGCGGAGGGACGTACGGCAGGTCGCGTGCATCGCGGCGATTCTAGCTCGCCGGGGGGATGATCTGCGTCTCGGCGGTGAGCAGGACGCCGCTGGCGCGGTCGAAGACGGCGACGATCAGCCGCTGCTTGGCGCGGCGCAGGCGGAGGGTCGTGGTGTAGGGGATGAACTTCCCCGCCTGCGGTTGCTCGGGGATCGAGATGGTGAGCGGCACCACCGGCACCGGCGCGCGGCGGCCGTCCTCGTCCACCGCCGCCACCCGCAGCTCCAGCTCGGCCACCCACTTCTTCCCCTCCCCGCCCACCGGGATGATGGTGATCGCGTCCACCGGGATCGCCACCGTCACCTGCACCTCGATCTCCCGCCGCCCCGAGCGCTTGGCCGCCCCCACCTGGATCGGCAGCGGCTGGGTGCCCGGGGGATTGCCGAAGAGGAGGGCGCTCTCGACCATCATCGAGATCTCGGCGGTGCGCGAGACGTCGAGGTAGTCCTCGCGCGCGCGGACGCTGAGCCCGGGGCGGAGGACGGCGACCTCGATGTCGTGCCGGCCGTCGTCGCGCTTGCGCGTCGGGCTGAACCCCAGCCAGTAGTAAGAGCGAGTGTCCTCCGCCGCCCGCGCCAGCGCCTCGCCGCGCGCGGCGTTGAGCAGGGGGCGGCCGCCGGTCTCGTCGGCCACGAACTCCAGCGAGCGGTGGACCTCGTTCTCGCGCACGTTGAGCCCGGTGGGCGTGGGGCTGTCGGCGGCGGCGTCCACGGTCTCGGCCTCCAGCCCCGGCACGTCCACCGGATAGAGCGTGTAGCCGAGGAGGTTGGCGGTGTCCACGAGCGGCCGGAAGAGGTCGGCGCCGCCGGGGACCTCGCGGTCGATGATCGGCTGCTGCGGGTCGTTGATCGTGTAATCCGCCGGCGAGTACGGCCAGCCGCCGGAGAGCAGGAGCATCACCTTCCGCCCCGGCGGCGAGGCGAAGCCGCGCAGAGTGGTGACCGCCGCGGCCACCGCCGTCCGCACCTGCTCGGAGAGCCGCTCGGCAAAGGCCCGCTCCTCGAAGTCGAGGCGGGTGCCGAGCCCGGCGACGCGGGCGCGGGCGTCGAGCGAGGGGCTCGGCGTGTTGCGGCGGGAGACCTCGAAGCTCCGCCGCTCGGCCAGCCGCTCGAGGCCCCGCGCCCGCCGCAGCATCGCCTTGTCGAAGGCGCGCTCGAGCTGGTTCTGGGAATTCGACCAGGAGGAGAGCATCTCCAGCGAGCGGCCGTCGAAGGCCACCACCGCCATCCGGTCCTGCGGGCCGAGGCGGGCGAGGTCCGCCTTGAGGTCGCGCAGCACCGAGTCGCGCCGCTGCTCGATGGCGAAGAGGTCGTCGATGAAGACCAGGTAGCTGGTGCCGACCGGCTCGCCGGGCGAAAGGGCGGGCAGGCCCGGCAGCGGCGCGGCCGCGGCCGCGGTGGGGGCCACCGCCTGGCCGCCGATCACTTCGGTGAAGTACTCGATCGGCACCTCTTTGCCGTCCACCGTCAGGCGGAAGTCGCCCGCTCCCAGGCCCGAGACCCGGTT
>DASWHY010000142.1:0-2554 GCA_036397955.1 Thermoanaerobaculia bacterium
CGAAGGCCGGCGCGAGGTGCGGCGTCGGCTCGACGCGCGCCAGCTCGGCCAACCCTTCGTCCGGCTTCCCCCGCCGCTCGAAGCCCGGCAGCGTTTCGAGGAACGCCTGCTGCACCGGCTCGGCGGCGCGCTGGTCGCGGACCGCCGCGAGCCGGGCGGCGAGCCCCGGCCGCGCGGGCCAACCGCTCTCCACGGTGCCGAGCGCCGCCAACGCGGCGGCGTAGTCGCCGGCGCGGCCTTCCTCCTCCGCGCGCGCCTCGAAGTGCGCCGCCGCCCACTCGCGGACGTGAGCGCCGTCGCCGGCGAGGACCAGATCGTCCGGCCGGGGATCGCGCGGCGCCGGCGCGGCGGGGGCGGGCACGGCGGCAGCCCGGGCCGGCGCCGTCTCGCCGCGCCCGAGAAGAAGGAAGGCCAAGACGCCGAGCACGATCACGGCCGCCGCCGCGAGGCCGCCCCACAGCGCCCGCGGCAGACCCGGCGGGGGCTCCGGCTCGACCGGAAGCGGCGGCGCGGCCACGGCGGGCTCGACCGGCGCCGGCGGCGGCTCGGGCGGGGCGTGAAGCAAGTCCTCGTCGACCGGCGAGAGGACCTCCTCCTCCGGCTCCTCGTCGAGCCGCGCGCTCTCCGCAACGGCCGCCTCCTCGGCCGCCGTCTCCGCCGCGACTGCGTCCGCCGGGGCGAATCGCTCGCGCAGGGCGGCGAGGGCCGCGGCGTCGCCGGCGATCGCGGCCTCGCCGAACTCGTCGCCGCGGAAAGGCGCGGTGCCGAGCCCGAGGAGCTTCACCTCCTCGCCGCCCTGCGGCGCCGGCGCCAGCCAGAGATTGTCGGCGGCGAGGTTGCCGTGCGCGAGCCCGCGCTTGGCGAGGAGGGCGAGCGCCTCGCCGACCCCGGCGAGGAGCGCCGCCGCGCGGCTGGGCGACGGGGGCGTCGTCTCGAAGCCGCGGCCGGACAACCGTTCCACGACCAGGAAGGCGCTCCCTTCGGCGTCGAAGCCGGCCTCCAGGATCGCCGGAAACGCCGGGTGCGAGAGCGCGCGGACCGTCGCGGCCCAGTGCGCGAAGCGCGAGCGCGCCACGTCCAGCCCCGCCGCCGAGCGCGGGTGCACCAGCTTGATGACCACCGGCCGCCCGCTCGCCGCCTCGACCGCCGCCATCACGGTCGTCGCCGGCGTCGATTTGAGGATCTTCTCGAGGCGGTAGCGGTCGGTGAGCTCGCGGCCCTCCATCCGGAGCCTCCTGAAGCGTGAAAGCAGCGCAAGCATTCTCTCTCAAAGATCGCTGCGCGGCGTCCGCTAGAATTGGCGGTCCGTGACGCCGCTGCCGAGGAGGACGCCCATGAAGACCGCTCTCTCCACTCTCGCCACCTTCGCCTTCGCCCTGTTCGCCGCCGTCGCCTGCGACGCCGATGAGAACGGCAAGTCGCGCCTCGAGACCTCGCCGCGCCACCACGAGTGGGTGGCGGTCAAGGCCGGCGACCGGACCGTCCACGCCTACCTCGCCTTCCCCGAGGTTGCGGGCAAGGCGGCGGCGGTCATCGTCATCCACGAGAACCGCGGCCTCACCGACTGGGTGCGCGGCGTCGCCGACCAGCTCGCGGCGGCCGGCTACATCGCCATCGCCCCCGACCTCCTCTCCGGCACCGCGCCGGGGGGCGGCCGCACCTCCGACTACCCGAGCGAGGACGCCGCGCGCGAGGGGATCTACAAGCTGTCGCCGGAGCAGGTCCTGACCGACCTCGACGCCGTCGCCGATTACGTCGCCGCCCTTCCCGCCGCCAGCGGCAAAGTGGCCGTGGGCGGCTTCTGTTGGGGCGGCGCGGCGACCCTCCGCTTCGCCGACCACCGTGGCGGCAAGCTCGCCGCGGCCTACCCCTTCTACGGCACCGGCCCCGACGCGGCCGAAGGTGTGGACGGCATCGCCGCGCCGGTCTACGGCTTCTACGGCGGCAACGACGAGCGGGTCAACGCCACGATCCCCAAGACGACCGAGCTGATGAAGGCGGCGGGCAAGACCTTCGAGCCGGTGATCTACGAGGGCGCCGGCCACGGCTTCATGCGCTCGGGCGAGGCGCCCGACGGCCCCCCCGCCGACCGCGAGGCCCGGAGCAAAGCCTGGGAGCGCTGGCGCGAGCTGCTGAAAAAGCTGTAGTGGGAGGCCGCCGCAACGAGCCGACGTTCCAATGTCATCCCGAGCGCAGCGCCTGTCCCGAGCGCAGCCGAGGGAAGGGATCTGGGCGGGGGGACTCTTCGTTCTCGCGCTCGCCGGCTGCGGTACTGACGCTCCTCCGGCGCGCGTCCACGACCTGACCGCCGCCTTCCCTCTCGCCGAGGTGCGGGCGGAGACCGGCCGCATCGACTTCGGCACCCCGGCGGCGCGCCCGCACCTCCTCGACGGCTGGCACGGCAACGAGCGCGGGCGCGGCGGCGAGACCTTCGTCTGGGGACGAGGGGCCGTCTCGACTCTCGCCTTTCATCTCGTCGCGCCGCGCGACCTCATCGCCACGCTGCGCGCCGCGCCGCTCGCCGGCGCGCCGCCGCAGCGCGTGACGGTGCTCG
>DASWHY010000143.1:0-7113 GCA_036397955.1 Thermoanaerobaculia bacterium
AGCTCCAGGTAGTTGCGCCGCCCGTCGTCGAGGCCGAGCCGGAACTTGACGGTGAGCGGGATCGAGATCGCCCGCCGCACCTCGCGCACGATGCGCCGCGCCAGGTCGAGGTCGCCCATCAGCGCCGCCCCGGCGCACCCCTTGAGCACCTTGTTGGCGGGGCAGCCCATGTTGATGTCGCAGACGTCGGCGCCCAGCTCCTCGACCACCCGCGCCGCCTCGGCCATCGTCGCGGTGTCGGAGCCGTAGATCTGGATCGCCAGCGGGCGCTCCTCGTCGCTGAAGAACATCAGCTCGCGCGTCTTCCGGTTGCCGTGGACGATCGCCTTCGAGGAGATGAACTCCATCGCCACGACGCCGACCCCGCCGATCCGCCGCACGATCAGGCGGAAGTCGCGGTCGGTGACCCCGGCCATGGGCGCGAGGAACAGGGGCGGATCGACCGCCACGGGCCCGAGCTTCAGCATCGCGGGGATTCTAAAGGGATTTCCGGCGCGAGGACCGTCCGACCAGCTTCGCCAGCAGCATGCCGATGATCCCCCACTGCAGGCCGCCCAGCAGCAGGCTCGCGGTCAAGAAGCGCTGGTCGGAGAGGTCGAGGAAGAGGAGCGAGGCCGGGAAGTCGATCCAGACCAGCACGTTGGCGCGGCCGAAGTAGCCCCAGGAGTGCCACACCCACAGCGCGGTCAGGGTGTGCAGCAGGACCGCCGCGAAGGCCGCGGCGGCCGCCGCTCCCTTGCCTGCGCCGCGCGCTGTCGTCGTCGCCACGCCGCCCTCCTCGCGCCCCGAGCATACGCCCGGAGGCCGCGACACCGGGGTATATCATCCCGCCGCCGTGGCCGCCCCGTCGCCCTCGCCCAGCCGCCGGCCGGCGGCGTTGCGCGTCGAGCTGGAGGCGGCGGGGCTGCTGCCGCCGCTGCCGCGCGCCTTCCTCGCCGGGCGCGACCTCGACCTCCTGGCCCCGCTGCGGCTGGCGCGCCCCGAGGCGCCGCCGCCGCTCCCCCCGCGGCCGGCCGCCGCGGCCGCCGCGGCCCGCCGCGCCCTCGCCGACACCCTCGCCTTCGCCAACCGCGCCTACGGCCACCCGGAAGCCGACCGGCTGGCCGCCCGGCTCGCCGACCCGGCGACCCGCGTCGTCGTCGGCGGCCAGCAGCCGGGGCTCTTCGGCGGGCCGCTCCTCACCCTGGTCAAGGCGGTGGCGCTGACGCGCTGGGCGGCGGCGCTGGAGGCGCAGGGGGAGCCGGCGGTGGCGGTCTTCTGGGTGGCGAGCGAGGACCACGACTGGCAGGAGGTATCACGGGCTGCCTTCCCGACGCCGCAGGGGACGCGCGTCTTCGACCTTGGCCCCGACCCCGAGCCGCTGCAGCCGGTCGGCATGCGCACGCTGGGGCCGGAGGTCGTCGCGGTGCTCGCGGCGCTCGGCGAGGCGATGCCGGGCGAGCGCTACGCCGCCTGGCTCGCCGCCCTCGGGCGCTGGTACCGGCCGGACGCCCGCTTCGGCGAGGCCTTCTGCCGCCTCCTCGCCCACCTCCTCGGCCGCCACTGTCCTCTCCTCCTCGACGCCATGCTCCCGAGCCTCAAGGAGGCGCAGCGCCCGGTGCTCACCCGCCTGGTCGAGCGGCGGGTCGAGGTCGAGGCGGCTCTGGCGCGCGCCGACGCGGCGATCGCCGGCCGCGGCCATCCGCTCCAGGTCGCCTCCCGCCCGGGCGAGGCGCCGCTCTTCCTCATCGGCCGCGAGGGGCGCCGGCGGGTGGAGTGGCACGGCGGCGGCTTCCGGCTGCGCGGCGTCCCCGGCGCCGACCCGCTGCCCGTCGAGGAGCTGCGGCGCACGATCGAAGAGAACCCCGGCGCGGTGAGCCCCGGCGTCAGCGCCCGGCCGGTCGTGCAGGACGCGGTCCTCGGCACCGCGCTCCAGGTCATCGGCCCGGCCGAGCTCTCCTACCTGACGCAGTCGGCCGGCCTCTACGAGGTGCTGGAGGTGGAGCCGCCGGCGGTCGCGCTGCGGCCGCAGGCGGTCGTCCTCGAGGTCCACCAAGTGGAGCGGCTGGAGGAGGAGGGACTGACGCTCGCCGACCTCCTCGGTCCGCCGGAGCTTCTGGAGCGGCGGCTGGCCGAGGACGCCGGCGGCGACGTCACCGCGGACGCGCGCCGCCGGATCGCCGAAGTGCTCGATGGATTGCGCGGGCCGCTCCTCGCCCTCGACCCGGGCCTCGAGCGCCCGTACGCCAAGACGCGCGAGCAGGTGACCAAGAACCTCGAGCTCCTGGCCGCCCGCGCGGTGGCCGCGGCGGCGCGGCGCGACGAGGTGGGCCGGCGCCGCGTCGAGCAGCTCCGCGAGGCGGTCCTCCCGGGCGGCAAGCTCCAGGAGCGCGTGGTCTCCTCCGCCCACTTCCCGGGCAAGTACGGCGACGCCTTCGCGGCGGCGCTCTGGGAGCAGATGGAGCTCGGCCCGGAGACGCTGCAGGTCGTCGTGCCGGGAGCGGAGGGCGCGCCGTGAGCCGGGTCGACGTCCTGGCGATCGGCGCCCACCCCGACGACGTCGAGCTCGGCTGCGGCGGCACGCTGGCCCTCCTGGCGCGGCAGGGGCGGCGCGTCGGCATCGTCCACCTGACGCGCGGCGAGGCCGGCAGCCGCGGCACGGAGGGCGCGCGGCGGCAGGAGGCCGAGGCGGCGGCCGCAACACTCGGCGCCGCCGAGCTCGCCTTCCTCGACTGCGGCGACGGCGCCTTCCGCGCCGGCCCGGCCGAGGAGGAGGCCCTGATCGCGGTCGTCCGCCGCCTGCGCCCTGAGATCGTCCTCGGGCCGACGCCGGTCGACCGCCACCCCGACCACCCGCGCGCCCACGCGCTGGTCGCCGCCGCCTGCTTCTACGCCGGCCTGGCGGCGCGCGCGCCGCGGGACGGGAAACCTCACCGCCCGGCGGCCGTTTACTCCTTCATGCAGCACGACGACTTTCCGCTCAGCTTCGTCGTCGACGTCACCGCCACCTGGGAGACCAAGCTCGCCGCCCTCCGCGCCTACCGCACGCAGCTCTATCAAGAGGCCGAGAAGGAGGAGGAGGAGGACGAGAGCGGCGCCGGCGCCCCGATCACCAAGGTCTCGACGCGCGCGTTCTGGCAGATGATCGAAGGGCGGGCGCGGCACTTCGGGGGGTTGATCGGCGCCGAGCTGGGGGAGCCGTTCGGCGCCCGCTACCCGCTCGCCGTCTCCGACCTCTTCGCCGTCCTGCCCGGAGGGGTGCGGTGAAGATCGGCATCAGTTGCTACCCGACCTACGGCGGCTCGGGCGTCGTGGCGACCGAGCTGGCGATGGCGCTCGCCGAAGGCGGCGACGAGGCCCACGTCATCAGCTACGCGCTGCCGACCCGGCTCGCGCTGACCAGCCCGCACCTCTTCTTCCACGAGGTCGTGGTGCCGCGCTACCCGCTCTTCGAGTATCCGCCGTACACCGTGGCCCTGGCGACCAAGATGGTCGAGGTGGCGCGCCACCAACACCTCGACCTCCTCCACGTCCACTACGCCGTCCCCAACGCGGTCTCCGCGGTCCTGGCGCGGCAGATCCTGGCGCCGCAGCCGCTGCCGGTCGTCACGACCCTCCACGGCACCGACATCACGCTCGTCGGCAACGACCCCAACTACGTCGAGACCACCCGCTTCGGCATCGAGCAGAGCGACGCCGTGACCGCCGTCTCCGAGGACCTGCGGCGGGTCACCATCGAGCGCCTCGGGATCCGCAACGGCATCGACGTCGTGCCCAACTTCATCGACCCCAGGCGGTACGACGAGGTGCGCGACAGCCCGGGCGCCCGCCGCTGGGCGCAGCCCGGCGAGCACGTCCTGGTCCACGTCTCGAACTTCCGCCCGGTCAAGCGGGTGCAGGACGTGGTCGAGGTCTTCCGCCGCGTCCGGCGGGAGGTGCCGGCGCGGCTGCTGATGGTCGGCGACGGCCCCGACCGCGCCAAGGTCGAGCAGCTCTGCCGCCAGTACTGCATCTGCGACTCGATCGCCTTCGTCGGCAGCCTGCCGGTCATCGAGGAGGTGCTGGTCGGCGCCGACGTCTTCCTCCTGCCGTCGGAGAGCGAGTCGTTCGGCCTCGCCGCCCTCGAGGCCCTGGCCTGCGAGGTGCCGGTCGTGGCGACCACGGTCGGCGGCATCCCCGAGGTGATCGTGGACGGCGAGTGCGGCTACCTCTGCCCGGTCGGCGACATCGAGGGCATGGCGGCGGCCACGCTGCGCCTGCTGCGCGACGAGCCGCTGCGCCGCGCCTTCGGCCGCGCCGGGCGCCGGCGCGCGGTCGAGGTCTTCGCGCAGGACGCGATCGTCGCCCGCTATCGCGCGATCTACGAGCGCGTGCTCGCGGCGCCCGCCGCGCGCGCCTGCTGATGCCGCGCTACCGCGCCCCGGCCGCCGCGGCCGAGGGCGAGCACCGCGACCGCGGCTCCCGCTTCCGCTCTTTTGTGCTGCCCGTCGCCGGCGAAGAGGAGGCGCGCGCCGCCCTCGCCGCGCTCGCCCGCCGCTTCCCCGACGCCACCCACCACTGCTGGGCCTGGCGGCTGGGCGACCCGCCGCGCGCCCGCAGCGCCGACGCCGGCGAGCCCGCCGGCACCGCCGGGGCGCCGATCCTCCGCGCCCTCGCCGGCGCCGGGCTCTCGGACGTCCTCGCCGTCGTCGTCCGCTGGTTCGGCGGCACCAAGCTCGGCAAGGGCGGCCTCGCCCGCGCCTACGCCGCGGCCACGCGCGCGGCGCTCGCCGACCTCCAGGTCGTCGAGCGGGTGCCGACCCTGGAGCTCACCGTCGCGGTCCCCTACGAGCGGCTGGGCGCGGTGCAGCGGCTGGTCCATCCGCCGGAGGTCGAGCTGCGCGCCGCCGACTACGGCGGCACCGCCCATCTCCGCCTCGTCGTCCACGCCGAGCGGCAGGAAGCGTTGCGCGCGGCGCTCGCCGCGCTGGGGCTCGCGGCGGAGGAAGCGCCCGGCGCGCGGATTCGGTAGAGTGCGCAGGACGGAAAGGAGGAGGCCGCCATGACCGAACCGCCGGTTCCGCCCACCCCACCCCCGCCGTACTCTCCGCCACCGCCGCCGCCGTACACGCCGCCGCCCGCCGGAGGCGGCACGGTGAGCCCCAACCGCAGCCTGATGATCGTCCTCTCCTACCTCGGGATCCTGGCGCTCATCCCGCTGATCTCCGAGAAGGAGGACCGCGAGGTGCAGTGGCACGCCAAGCACGGGCTCGTGCTGCTCGGCTTCTGGATCGTCGTCAGCATCGTGCTGTCGCTGCTCTCCAACGTCATCGGCTTCGCCGATCCGAGCGGCTGCCTCGGCTGCTTCTGGTTCGGGCCGAGCTCGATCGTCGGGCTGGCGGCGGTGGTGATCCACGTCCTCTGCATCATGAAGGGGATCAACGGCCAGCGCTTCCTGATCCCGGGCATCAGCCAGCTCGCCGACAAGTTCTAGGAGAGGACCTATGGCAACAGCGTCGCCTGACAAGCCGAGCAGCCAGGCGGTTACGGCCCTGATCCTCGGGATCCTGGGCCTCCCCACCTGTTGCTGGCTGCCGGCGCCGCTCGCCTGGTACCTCGGCAGCCAGGAGTTGCGCTCGATCCGCGAAGGGCGGTCGTCCGCCGCCGGCCAGGGGTTCGCGACCGCCGGCGTGATCATGGGGATCATCGGCACCGTGCTCCTGGTGGTGACGTTTGTCTGGGCGTTCGCTTTCGGCGGCATGGCGGTCCTCGGCGCCCTCATGGAGGAGATGCGCTGAGCAGTGGCAAGGCCCTGGCCTGGGGGGCGGCCGGGCTGGCCGGCGCGCTCGGCGCCCTCCTCCTCGCCCACTGGAGCCCGGCGGGCGGCGGCTTGCCGACGCTCTGTTTCCTCCGCCGCGCCTTCGGCCTCTCCTGCCCGGGCTGCGGCATGACCCGCGCCCTCGCCCACCTCGCGCGCGGCGACTGGCACGGCGCGCTCGCGTTCCACCCCTGGTCGCCGGTCGTGGCCGCCGAGCTGGGGCTCGTCTGGCTGGCGTGGGGCGCCTCGCTCCTGCGGCCGCTGCCCGGCTGGCCGGGATGGCTGCCGCCTCTCTTGGGTGCCAACCTCGCGGCGCTCGCCGCGATCTGGCTCGGACGGCTGGCGAGCGGCACGCTCCCCTTCTAGCCATGCCGCGCCCGCCGCGCACCGCCGCCTCGGTCGCCGAGATCCCCGGCGCCGTCTACTCCGCTCTCGCCGACCGTCTCGCCCGCTACCGCGGCGAGGTCTACCCGCTCCATGTCGGCGACACCTGGATGGAGCCGCCCGAAGGGTGCCGGATGGAAGACCTCAAGGTCGCCGAGCACCCCGGCATGCACCGCTACGCGGCGCCGCAGGGGATCCCGCAGCTCCTCGACGCCGTCGCCGATCGTCAGCGGGCGCGCACCGGTGCCGCGACCGAGCGCGACGACCTGCTGATCGCCGCCGGCGCCACCGGCGCGCTGGCGGCGGTGGCGGGCGCCATCCTCGAGCCGGGCGAGGAGGTGCTGCTGCTGGCGCCGCACTGGCCGCTGATCTCGGGGATCGTGCGCGCCTTCAAGGGGGTCCCGGTCGAGGTCCCCTTCTTCGGCGCCGCCGACTCGCCGGAGTCGGCGGTCGAGGTGGTGCGCCGCCATCTCTCGCCGCGCGCCGTCGGCCTCTACCTCAACACGCCGAGCAACCCGACCGGGCGGCTCATCCCGCGCCCCTGGATCGAAGCGCTCGTCGCCTGGGCCGCCGGCGAAGGGCTGTGGGTGATCTCCGACGAGGTCTACGAGGACTACGTCTTCTCGGGCGAGCACACCTACTGCCGGCCGCTGGCGCCGGAGCGCACCTTCGCCGTGCACTCCTTCTCCAAGGCCTACGGCATGGCGGGCAACCGATGCGGCTACGTCGTCGGGCCGCGCGCGGTGATGGGCGAGCTGCGCAAGGTGGTGACGCACAGCTTCTACTCGACGCCGACCGCTTCGCAGCTCGCCGCGCTGCGCGCCCTCGCCGGCCCCGGCGACGCCTGGGCAGCGGCGGCGCGCGACCAGTACGCCGCGACCGGCACCCGCGTGGCGGCGCGCCTCGGCGTCGAGCCCCCCGCCGGCAGCACCTTCCTCTTCCTCGACGTCGCC
>DASWHY010000144.1:0-9382 GCA_036397955.1 Thermoanaerobaculia bacterium
CCTCACCGGCCTGCTCCGGCGGGCGCGGTTCCACCACTACAAGGACTTCGACACCTTCTTCTGGGCAAACGCGCGGGGGGACCAGGTGCTCAAGTGGACGGTCGAGGAGCTGGAGACCCCATTCGTCACCGTCGCGGACCGCGCCTACTTCCAGAACGTCCTGCGTGGCCGGCTCTGGCAGCGGCGCGGCGGGAGCTTCTGGCTCGAGCCGGTCTGGAGCCAGACGACCGGCGAGAGTTTCGCCGTGCTGGCGATGCCCGCGGGGGTCGACGCGGCGCTCCAGGGCTGGGAGCGGCCGCGGGTCGCCGCGCTGACCTCGCGCATGGTGTCGCTGCAGCGCACTGTGCTGCCGCCGGCGACCGGGTTCGCGATCGTCGATCTCGACGGCGCCATCCTCTTCCACTCCGACCCGCGGAAGGGGCTGCAGGAGGAGAACCTGCTCGAGGAGACCGACGCCAACCGCCCGCTGCGCGCGCTCCTCTTCGCGCGGCGGAGCGGGTCGGCCCCGGGACGCTACGCCGGCCGCGACCACCTCTTCCAGGTCAAGCCGGTGGCCGGCATCCCCTGGTCGGTGGTGGCCTTTCGCGACAAGACGCTGCTGCGCACGGTCAATATCGAGATCGTGACCACGGCCCTCATCTGCCTGCTCGTCTACGCCGCGATCTTCGTGGTCCTCTTCGCCCTGGTGTACCTGCTGCCGCAGTACCGGGCGCGCTGGGTCTGGCCGGCGGCGCGGCGGCGGGGCAGCTACGTGCAGCTTGCCTTGGCCTACGCCGGCTGCCTGCTGCTTTACCCGGCGCTGCTGCGCGCCGCCGGCCCGGCGGGCCTCTTCTGGGCGGGGCTGCTGCTCCCCACGGTCGTCCTCTTCTTCTCCTACGTCAAGGTGCACCGCGACGAGGGGCCGCTCCGGGCGCGCCAGTGCATCGCGCTCGCCGTCGGTTGCGTTCTGGCGGCGGCGCTGTTCGCGCTCCTCTGGAGCCAGCTCGCGAGGGGCGGCCGCGCGGGGCTCCTGGTCTGCCTCGGCGGCGGGGCGTTGCTGCTGCTGCCGCGGGTCAACGCCTTCTTCCGCCGCCACACGGGGCCGTCTCCCCGCCTCCCCTACGTCACCGCCGCCGCTCTTCTCCTCGCGGTCGTCGCCGTCCTGCCGGCGGTCTCCTTCTTCAAGCTCGCCTACGACCTGCACGTCGAGAGCATGGTCAAGCACGGCCAGGTCAAGCTGTTGCAGGCCTTCCAGGCGCGGCGAGTGGAGCTGCGCGATTGGGCGCGGCAGGTCCTCCCCGACGCCGAGCAGGAGCCGCTTCCCGCCCGTCGGCTGGCCAGCGCGCTGCACGGGGCCTACCACCGGCCGTTCTTCGGAACGCGGGCATGCGGCGCCTCAGAGGAGACGTGCGGTCACGCGCCCGGCGGAGAGCACCACGCACACGGCGGAGAGGTCCACGATCACTGGCTGCCGGGGCTGCTCGAGGAGTTTCTGCCGCTCTACAACGACAGCTCGGTCGAGATGGCGCGGCTCGCCCGCGACAAGGCCGAGGACGGCGCCTGGCGCTGGGACCACCGGCAGGGGCGGCTCGTCCTCCACGCGGGGGAGGACGGCGGCGGCGGGGCGTTGCACCTCGCCTCGACCGTGCCGCGGTTCGCGTTCGGGCCGGCGGACCTCGGCCTCTTGCTGGTTGGCGTGGTGGTACTCGCCCTGGCGATGGTTGGGGTCATCTGGTTCATCGTGCGCAAGATCCTGCTGCTGCGCACGCACGTCCCCTCCTGGCTCGGCCGCGCCGGCCTCGACGGGCCGCTCGGCGGCAACGTGATCCGCATCTCCCGCTCGCGCGAGCGGCTCCGGCCGCCCGAGCGCGCCGATGCCGCGGTCCTCGACCTCGCGGCGGCCGATGCCGCGGTCTTGGCCGGTACCGCCCACGACGACCCGGCGCTCGCCGGCCGCCGGCTGGTCGTCGTCGACCGCTTCGAGCACCGGCTGCGCGACCCCGCCTTCAACCGCGCCAAGCTCGTCCTGCTCGAGGAGCTGACGCGCGACCCGGAGCGGCGGGTGGCGCTGCTCTCGCGCGTCGATCCACACCTCTTCCTGGTTGCCGACGGCGACGAGCAGCAGCGCGAGCGGTGGGTGCGGGTGCTCGGCGAGTTTGAGAGCTTCGACCTCGACGGGGCGGGGGATCCCGCGGCGCTGGCGGTCGCGCTGGCGGAGGTCGCGCGGCGCGAGAGAGAGCGGGGCGCGCCGTCCAGCCTCGAGCGCGCAGCCTGGCGCCGGCACGTCGGGGCCTGCCTTGAGGCGGTGCGAGAGGAGTGCTCGCCGACCGCGCCGCTCCAGGCGATCGGACTCGAGCTGGTGCCGGAGCTGGCTCTCGATGAGATGGACCGCGGGCAGATCCTCGACGAGATCGCCGAGCGCGCTAATGCCTACTACCGGGCGCTCTGGGCGTCGCTCTCTGACGTCGAGAGGCTCGCCCTCGTCCACCACGCCGAAGAGGGGCTGCTCAACCCGAAGTGCCGGCGACCGCTGCCGCGTCTCCTGGCGTGCGGCCTCGCGGTGCGCGACCCGGAGCTGCGGCTGCTCAACGAGACATTCCGGCGCTTCGTTGTCTCCCGCCGCGGCGAGGTGCTGCCGCTGGAGCGGCGCGACGCGGAGGACAGCGCCTGGGCGAACCTGAAGCGCCCGCTCGTGACGGCAATGCTCGGAGTGGCGGTCTTCTTCTTCGCCACCCAGCGCGAGATGTTCAACACCACGCTGATCTTCGTCTCGGCGGTGGCTGGAGCCCTGCCGCAGCTCCTCAAGATGGCGGACTACTTCGGCGGCGGCCGGCGCGGAGGGGCAGCCGCAGGGGGGAGCTGACGCGCGGGCCCCACGCCTCAGCCATGCGTCAGCCGCTTAGTGCCCTTAGCCATCAGGGCAATGGCTGTCTACCGCAGTACTTCACCCCGAGCGCCGGGGCGGGGCGGCGATCTGGCGCAGGCGCTCCACGCCGGCGGCGCCGAGGACGTGGCGCAGCTCCATGGCGCAGGTCTCGAAGACGGTCAGCGGCCCCTCGGCTGCGGCTTCGCAGCAGGGGTGGCCGGCGCGGAAGTCGTCGTCGTCGAGGGTGAGCACGCCGTGGTCGAGGGTGACGGGGAACGCGGTGCAGAAGAAGGGCTTGAGCTGGAGGCCGTTCCCCGCGGCCTGCGACGCCTTCTGCAGGACGCAGCGTCCGGCGCCGTTGAGGAAGACGCAGCGGCCGTCGCGCACCCGCGTGTGCACGGCCCGGCCGGAGGGGAAGTCGGGGTCGGCCTTCTCCCGGCAGGCGAACCAGTGCCGCGGGTCGCGGGGCTGGCCGGGGTCCATGGCCTGGCGGACGAGGTCGGCGTGGGCGAGGACGCGGTCGCGGTCGGCGGGATCGAGCCACACGCCGGTGCGGCAGCAGGCGCCGGCGCAGCGCCCGGTCTCGCAGCCGGCGGGGAAGCGCGCGGCGAGGAGGCGCGGGTCGATGCGCAGCTCGGGGAGATGGGCCAGGCGCGTCGGCTTGACCACCGCGAGCGGCGCCGGCGCGGCGCTCGGCGCGGCGGGCGCTGCCGCGCGGCTCGCCCCGCGCGCGCGGCTCAGCCCGTCCTGGCTGGCGAGCGCGGCCGCGACGATCCGCGCCACCAGCTCGCGGTAGCTCCAGCCCGCGGCGGCGGCCTGGCGGGCCAGCCCGGCGCCGGGAGAGAGGTCCGGGTTGGGGTTGACGTCGATGACGTGGAGGCCGCCGCGCGCGTCCAGCCGGGCGTCGACACGGCCGTAGCCGACGCCGTCCACCGCGGCCCAGACGCGGCGCGCCAGGCGGTCGAGACGGGATGCGAGGCGGCGCTCCCCGGGATCGAGGATGCGGGCCGGCGTGCCGAGGTAAGAGTCGCTCTCAGGGTCCCACTTGCCGGCGTACGACACGATGTGGGGAACGCCGGCGGGCAGCGCCCACTCGATCTCGGAGTGCGGCAGCACCGCCTCGCCGACGATCGCCATCGTCAGCTCCCGCCCCTCGACGTAGCGCTGGACGAGCAGCCGCTCGAACGCGGCGTGGCCGCGCTCCCGCGCCGCCGCCAGCTCTTTCGCGTCGCGCACCACGGAGGCGGCGTCGATGCCGAGCGAGGCGTCCTCGGCGGCGGGCTTGACGATGGCCGGGTAGCGCCGCCAGGCCAGGGGCCGGCCGGCCCGCGACACCGCCCAGTCGGGAACGGCGATGCCGGAGGCCCGCAGGTGGGCGTTGACGACGTCCTTGCGCAGACAGAGGCCGAGAGTGAAGGCGCGGGCGCCGGTCAGGGGCAGGCCGAGGAGCTCGACGGCGGCCGCGGCGAGGTGCTCCTCCGAGCCCTGCCCGCCGAGCCCTTCGCAGAGGTTGAAGACGAGGTCGAAGCCGCCGTCCCGCAGCGCGCCGAGCCAGGGCGCCGGGTCGCCGGCGAACTCGATCACTTCGGGGTCGTGGCCGAGATCGAGAAGGGCGTTGCGCACCTCCTCGAGCGAGCCGGCGACGGCGTCGGCGCGCTCGGCGGCTTCCGCCACCGCGTCGGCGACGATCGCGACCCGCTGCCGCCGGGCCTCCATGCTAGAAGGCGAGCCCGTGACGCGCGGCCCCGGCGCGCAGCACGGTGAGGATCAGCTCGTCGTAGTCGAGGCCGGCGGCGCGTGCCGCCCTGGGAAGGCAGGAGTTCATGGCCGGGTCGGGATGGATGCCGGGGAGCGGGTTGACCTCCAGCACCTGCGGCACGCCGCGCGCGTCGCAGCGCAGATCGACGCGCGCCCAATCGCGGCAGCGCAGGGCCCGGTAAGCGGCGAGGGCCGTGCGCTCGATCTCGGCCGCGAGCTCGCCGCTCACCTCCGCCGGGCAGCGGAAGATGTCGAGGGGCTTCTCCGGCAGGTCCCAGATCCACTTGGCCTCGTACGAGTAGATGGGGAGGGCGCCCGCGGGCAGGGCCGCGAAGTCCACCTCGACGATGGGGAGGGCGCGCGCGTCCGGGCCGTTGCCCAGGATGGCGCAGGTGAACTCGCGCCCGGGCAGGTAGCTCTCGACGATCGCGGGCTGGCGGTAGCGGCCGACGACGGCGGCGACGGCGCGTTCCCCCTCGTCGTGCGAGGCGCAGTAGGAGGCGCGGGTGATGCCCATGCTCGAGCCCTCGTGCACGGGCTTGACCATCGCCGGCCACGCCGCGAAGCCGTCCAGCTCCTCGGGTCCAGCGACCACCGTGAAGTCCGGGGTCGGGACCCGGTGATGGGCCAGGATCTCCTTCGTCCGCCCCTTGTCGAGGCAGAGGGCGAGAGCCATGGAGTCGCTGCCGGTGTAGGGGATCGACCAGAACTCGCAGAGGGCGGGCACGTGGCCTTCGCGGTTCGGCCCTACCAGCCCCTCGGCGATGTTGAAGACGATGTCGGGCCGCGCCTCGCGCAGGCGCAGCGGCAGGTCCTCGCCGGCCTCCAGCCGGACCACCTCGCCGCAGCGGGCGAGGGCCGCCGCCACCGCGGCGACGGTGGCCTCGTCCTCCCATTCGATGTAGCGGTCGTCGACGCCGGCGGGCTCGGCGCTCGGCGCGCCACGCGGCTTCACATTGAAGGTGAACCCGATGCGCGCCATTTTCTTGCCGGCCATGATAGGGGGGCCGGCCGCGAAAGGAAAGGAGATGCGGCTCAGCCGTGCGCCAGCCGCTTGGTGCCTTTGAGGCCCGAGCTGAAGTCGCGGAGCGTCTGCTTGGCGTCGCCGAGGACCATCAACGTGTTGGGGCGGACGAAGAGCTCGTTCTCGATCCCCGAGAAGCCCGGGTTCATGCTCCGCTTGAGCACGATCACCGCCTGCGCCTCGTCGACGTGGAAGACCGGCATGCCGTAGATCGGGCTCCCCGGATTGTCGCGCGCCGCCGGATTGACGACGTCGTTGGCGCCGACCACCAGCACCGCGTCGGTGCGCGCGAACTCGTCGTTGATCTGGTCGAGGTCGTAGATCTGATCGTAGGGGACGTTGGCCTCGGCGAGGAGCACGTTCATGTGCCCGGGCATCCGCCCGGCCACCGGGTGGACGGCGTAGCGCACCTGGACGCCGCGCCCTTCGAGCGCCTGCGCCAGCTCGTGGGTGGCGTGCTGCGCCTGCGACACCGCCATGCCGTAGCCCGGCACGATGACCAGCGACTGCGCCGCCTCGAGGACGCCGAGCGCGTCCTCGACCGTCGCCAGGTTGTAGCTCGGCTGCCCGGCGCCGGGGGCCGCCGTCGCGCCGGGCTCCTCGGCGGGCGCCTTGCCGAAGGCGCCGAAGAGGACGTTGGCGAAGGAGCGGTTCATCGCCTGGCTCATCTTGAGCGAGAGCAGAAAGCCCGAGGTGCCGTCGAGGGCGCCGGCGATGATCAGCACGTAGTTGCCGAGCGCGAAGCCGGTCGCCGCGGCGGCCAAGCCGGCGTAGGAGTTCAGGAGCGAGATGACGACCGGCATGTCGGCGCCGCCGATCGGCACGACCGCCAGCACCCCGACCGCCAAGCCCAGCGCCCCCATGAGATAGAAGAGCACGGCGCGGCCGGGATCGGCGACCACCAGGACGAGCAGCACGACCGCGCCGGCGAAGAGCGCGATGTTCGAGGCGTTCTGGCCGCGGTAGGTGACCGGGCGGCCGGTCACCAGCCCCTGCAGCTTGCCGAAGGCCATCAGACTGCCGGTGAAGGTGAGGAAGCCGAGGAAGACCTCGAGCGCCAGGGCACCCATGGTGAAACGGTCGATGCCGCTGCCGCGGTGGACGTACTCGGAGACGCCGACGAGCGCCGCCGCCAGGCCGCCGAAGGAGTGCGAGAGCGCGATCCGCTCCGGCATCTTGGTCATCGGGATCCAGATCGCCATCGAGGCGCCGATGAGAGAGCCGATGATCAAACCGGCGATGATCCATTCGAAGCGGACGATCTCGGTGGCGAGGAGGGTGCCGACGACCGCCACCAGCATGCCGAAGGCGCCGAGGAGGTTCCCCCGCCGCGCGTGCTTCGGCGACGAGAGCCCCTGGAGAGTCAGGATGAAGCAGACGGAGGCGACGAGGTAGGCGAGCGGGATGAGCGACGAGTCCATCGCGGCGGAGCGCCCCCGCCTACCGCGGCTTGGCCGGCTGGACCGGCCGCCGCGTGCGGAACATGCGCAGCATGCGGTCGGTGATCATGAAGCCGCCGACCGTGTTGATCGTGGCGCAGGTGACGGCGACGAAGCCGAGGATCGTGCTCAGCCTGTTGTAGTCGGCGCCGGCGGCGACCAGCGAGCCGACCAGCGAGATGCCGGAGATCGCATTGGTGCCGGACATCAACGGCGTGTGCAGGAGCGGCGGCACCTTGGAGATCACCTGGTAGCCCAAGAAGCCGGCCAGCACGAAGACGTAGAGCCCGAAGAGCAGCTCGTTCGACATGGACACCCCGTTGCGGAGGGAAGAGGTTGCTCGAAGCGGCGGGTATGGTAGCACCATGAACGGCGACGCTGAGGCGCGGCGGCGGCGCGTTGCGGCGGGGGTCGGGGAGGGTGTGGCGCTGCTCGCGGCGGCGCTGCTGTTCGCGTGGGCGGTGGCGCCGTGGGGCGGTGGGGAGGCCGGGACGACGGGCGGCGGCGCGGACCTCTGGCGCCGCGCGGAGCCGCCGGCGTGGCTGCTGCCGCTCGACGACGCCTACATCTTCGTCCGCTACGCGCAGCAGTGGGGGCGCGGGCGGTTTCTCGAGTGGAGCGACGGCGAGCCGTCGTCCGGGGCGTCGTCGTTTCTCTATCTCGTCGCGCTGCTGCCGCCGCACCTGGTGGGCCGGGAGGGGGACCTCGCGGGGTGGTCCGCGTGGTCGCGCTGGGTCGGGGTGGCGACGGTCTGGCTCCTCGGCTGGGCGGGGGCGCTGCTGCTGCGCCAGATCGGTTTGCCGCGCCCTTGGCCGCTGGCCGGCGGCTTGGTGCTGGTCTGGTCGGGGGCAGTGGGGTTCGGGGCGGTGGCAGGGATGGAGAGTGCGGGGAACGCGGCGCTGATCGTGCTGGCGTGCGCGCTCTGGGCGCGAGCACGGTATGGCGGTGCAACGTGGGTGACGGTTGGGGCGGGCATCGCCATCGCGCTCCTGCCGCTGGCGCGGCCGGAAAACTTGGCGCTCGCCGTGATCGCGGCCGGTGCGGCGCTCCTCGGGATCGGGCCGCTGCCGCGCCGAGTGGTCCCGCTTCTCCTGCTGCCGGCCGTCGCCTGGGGAGCGCTTCTCGCCCGCCTGACGGGGGAGTGGCAGCCGGCGGGTGCGATCGCGAAGAGTTGGGTGGGGGCGGCGTTCCTGCCGGCCGGGACGCTGCTGCGGCAGATGACGGCTACGGCGCGCGAGGTCCTGCTGCCGATCTACCTGGGGAGTGCGCCGCGCCTGCTTCCGTTTCCGGTGGGATTGTTCGCCGCCGCGACGGCCGCGGCTGCGCTCGTCGCGACGTTTCGCCGCCGCGGGCGCCTCGCCGCCCTCGCGCCGCTCGCGGCCGCCTGGCTCGTCCTCGTCGCGCTCGCGCCGCTCTCCGGCACGCTCCTCTGGCAGCAGATGCGCCACCACCACGCCGGACTCGCCTGCGTCTGGCTGCTGGCGGTGGCTGGGGTGGGGGCCGCGGTGGAGAGGGTTCTGGCGCCGCGCGGACGGGGCGCGGCGCGCCTCCGCTGGCTGGCGCTTCTCCTGCCGGCGCCGCTCCTCCTCGGCCTGCCCTACTGGGCGCGCGAGCACCGCCGCGCCGCCGAGGAGCTGTGGGCGCGGCACGCGCCCGCCCTGGCCTGGCTCGCGGAGCACGGGCGCGGCGCCGTGCTCCTGGTGAACGACGCCGGCCTCCCGGCGCTGGTGCACGACGGTCCCGCGGTCGACGTCATGGGGCTCGGCACCCCGACCTTGACCCGCGCCTACCGCCACGGCCCGGGGGCGGTCGTCGAAGCGCTCGCTCGGCGCCCTGCCCCGCCGATGCTGGCGGCGGTAAGCCTCGACCTCGTCCGCGTGCCGGAGCTCCTCGGGCCGCCGCTCGTGCCGGCGGCGCCGGGCGGGACCGTCGTCGCGCCCGTGCGGCGCGATCTCCTGCGCGGCACGGCACAGAGCGTGCCGGGCGTCGACTTCGCGCACCTGCCGGATGAGGCGCGGGCCCGCCTCGTCTGGCGCCTGCCGCCGGGCACCAACCAGCCGAGCTACGCTCTCGGCGCGCCGGGGCCGGATGGGGCGCCGACCCTCCAAGGCTGCCGCCCGCTCCACGGCGGCGTCGGGGTGGCGGTGCCGCCCGCGGCGCGCGCAGCGCGCGTGGCCGCGGCGACGCTCACCGCCGGCGGCGCCGCGCTGCAGCTCTTCGGCGGCGCCGCCCGCGGCCCGCGCGGCCCCGCCCTCGCCCACGCGGCCTATCCCGGCTTCGGCTGGTTCGAGGTCGTCGCACCGGACCTGCCGGCCT
>DASWHY010000145.1:0-1917 GCA_036397955.1 Thermoanaerobaculia bacterium
TCGATGGGCACCAGCTTGGCGATCGGCTGCCCGCGCTCGGTGATCAGCACCTCCTCGCCGCGCTTGACGCGGTCGAGGTGCTCGGAGAGCTTGGCCTTGAGCTCGGCGACGCCGGCGGTGCGCATGTGACCATTCTAGTCACCTGGCCCCCGGCCGGCAATTTGCACCCCCGCCGGCCGTGCGCGTGGCCGCCATCGTCAACCGGGGCGCCGGGACCGTCCAGCGCCAGGAGCTCACCCCGGACCAGCTCCGCGACGCCTTCGCCGCGGCGGGGGTGGAGGCCGAGGTCCACTTCGTCGACGGCCCCGAGATCCCGGAAACCGCGCGGGCGGCGCTCCTCCGCGGCGTCGACGCGCTGATCGCCGGCGGCGGCGACGGCACCGTCCGCTCGCTCGCCGCCGTGCTGGCCGGGCGCCGCGAGGCGCTCGGCGTCCTGCCGCTCGGCACCCTCAACCACTTCGCCAAGGACCTGAAGGTGCCGCTGGCGGTGGAGGAGGCGGTCCCCGCCCTCGCCGCCGGGCGCGTCCACGCCCTCGACCTGGGCGAGGTCAACGGCGAGATCTTCGTCAACAACTCCTCGATCGGGCTCTATCCGACCGTCGTCGTGGTGCGCGACCGCCAGCGCGAGCGTCTCGGCCGCGGCAAGTGGCTGGCCACCGCCTCGGCGCTGCTCAAGGTGGTGCCGCGCCTGCCGCCGCTCGACGTCCGGCTCAAGGTCGAGGGGCGGGCGATCAGCCGCCACACCCACTTCGCCTTCATCGGCAACAACGAGTACGAGATGAGCCTCTTCGACTACGGCGCGCGCTCGTGGCTCGACAGCGGCGACCTCTACCTCTACGTCGCGCGCTGCTCGTCGCGCTGGTGCATCGTCGGCATCACGCTGCTGGCGCTGTTCCGCGACGTCTCCGCGACCCGCCACTTCGAGTCCTGGTGCCTGCCCGAGTTCACGATCGAGACGCGGCGCAAGGCGCTGCCGGTCTACCTCGACGGCGAAGTGGTGACCCTGGCGCCGCCGCTCCGCTACCGCAGCCGGCCGCGCGCCCTGCGCGTGCTGGTGCCGGCGGCGGCGGCGGAGTGATCCCCTTGTGAGAGCATCGCCGCCGTGACGGCGAGGGCCGAGCGGCGGCGCGCGGAGCGGCGGAGCGGCGCGGCCGGCAAGGCGCCGGGGGCCGGCGGCGTCCGGCCCTCGCTCCTCGCCGGCGACCTCGGCGTGGCGCTCGGCCTTACCCTCCTCGCCTGGGCGCACCGCGCCGCTTTCCTCTTCTCGAACCGCGACTGGAGCTGGCCGTTCACGGTCTTCTACGAGGGGGACTCGGAGGCCTTCTACCGCTACGCGCGGGCGCTCCTGGCGGGGAAGCTCTACGACGAGGGGGTGCCGTTCCATCCCCCCGGCTTCGCCTGGCTGCTCGCCGCGGTCCAGACGCTGGTCGGGGCCGGGGACCCCGCTGACCGCGTGCCGCACCTCGCGGTGCGGCTCATCCTGGCGCTCGTGGCGAGCGCGGCGGTCGGGCTGCTCTACCTCCTCGCCCGCCCCTACCTCGGGCGCGGCGTGGCGCTGGCGGGCGCCGCGCTCACTCTCTACCACTTCGGGTCCTACGTCCTGGCGGTGGCGCCGGTCTCGGAGGGGCCGTACTTGACGCTCCTCCTCCTTTGCCTTTTGCTGTGGAGCCGGAGGATGGAGCACCCCCTGGCGGCGCCACAGGAAGGTGGGGAGCTGAAAGGCCGCTGGGTTCACGCTCTTCTCTTGGGCGCGCTCCTGGGCTTCCTCGCTCTCACCCGCGTCGAGGGAGCGCTCGTCGCCCTCCTCCTCGTCGGCGTCGGCCTCTGGGGGTGGCTGCGCGGCCGGCGCGGGCCCGGGCCGCGCCTGGCTCCTTGGGCGCTGGTGGCGGCGGGGTGGCTCCTCGCCGTCGCCCCGTG
>DASWHY010000146.1:0-7050 GCA_036397955.1 Thermoanaerobaculia bacterium
GGCGTAGGCGGCGATGTAGGCCGCCGCGGTGCGGCCAGCGACGGAGGCGACGTTGACGACGCGCCCCCAGCCGTGTTCCAGCATGCCGGGGAGCAGCGCCTGGGTGCAGAGGAAGGTGCCGGTGGCGTTGACCGCGAAGACGCGGTTCCAGGTCTCGAGGGTGATCGAGCGCAGCGGCGCCGAGGTGGCAATGCCGGCGTTGTTGACCAGGACGTCGGCGTGGCCGAAGCGCTCGCGCGCCGCCGCGGCGAGAGCGCGCACCTGCTCGGGGTCGGCGACGTCGCAGGCGATCCCCCAGGCCTCGGCGCCGCCGCCGCGCAGCTCTTCCGCCAGGCCTTCGACGTCCGCCGCGGTGCGCGCCGCGAGGAGCACGGCCGCCCCCTCGGCCGCCAGCGCCCGCCCGATCGCGGCGCCGATGCCGCGCCCGCCCCCCGTCACCACCGCCTTGCGGCCCGCCAGGATCACGGCGACGACGTTATCCCATCTGGTACTCTGTACATGCTATGAACCTCTACGTCGGCAACCTCTCTTATCGGCTCACCGAAGACGAGCTGCGCCGGGTGTTCGAGGAGTTCGGACAGGTCACCTCGTGCACCATCATCAAGGACAAGATGACCGGCCAGTCCAAGGGATTCGGCTTTCTCGAGATGCCCGAACAATCGGAAGCCGAGGCCGCCATCAAGAGCCTCAACGGCCGCGACATCGAGGGCCGCAAGCTCAACGTCAACGAGGCCCGCCCGCGCTCTGGCTAGAACCGCATCTTGTCTAGCTCCGCGAGCACCGCCTCTTCGAGGATCGCGGCGAGCGCGTCGAGCGTGGCCTCCCCCTCCTCGCGTGAGGCGGCGGCGGGGTCGCCGAAGTAGGCCTCGGGGCCGCCGGCTTCGGCGAAGGTCGTCTTCCCCTCGCGCATCGCCGCCGTCAAAGAGATCGGGTGGGGCGGCAGCTTTCGCCGCACGTCCTCGCGCACGAGGTCCGGGCGGGAGGCGAGGACGAGCGAGCCCTCGTAGCGTCCGGCGTGGCAGGCGCCGCTCTGGAACTCGTCGGTCAGGCGCGCCGCGAGCGCGCGGCGCGTGAGGTCCGGGAAGGCGACGGCGATCTTCCCCTCCCTACCCAGCTCTTCCACGGCGGTGCGCAGCGCGTGCACGTGCGTGGGATCGAAGTGCGCGTTGGCGATCGCGAGGAGCGGGAGGCCGGCGGCGGCGAGCGATTGGCCGACTTCGACCAGCAGGGCCGTGACCGTCGCGGCGGAGAGCGAGACGGTCCCGGGAAATGCCGCCGCGAACGGCGCCGCGGTGTAGGCGAGCGCCGGCAGCACGAGCGCGGTGAGGCCGCGGCGGTCCAGCCGCTCGGCCGCCGCCGCCGCCATCGCCTCGGCGATCACACAGTCGGTGCCGAGCGGCAGGTGCGGCCCGTGCGCCTCGATCGCACCCACCGGCAGGAGCGCGACCGAGCGCTCGCGTTCCAGTGCCGCGAGCTCCGTCCACGGCAGCTCCGCCATCCGCAGCACGGGCATGCGAGGATGCTAGTCGATGATCGTGGTGGACGAAGAGGGCGCCTTCTTCCTCGTCACCCAACCCGACCACGCGCGCTTCTCCGGCGAGCTCCTCTCGCTCTGGCGCGCCGACGGCCTCCCCGCCCACCCGCGCCGCGACGACCTCCTCTTCGCCGCCCGCGAGCACGACAACGGCTGGCGCGAGGCCGACGCCGCGCCGCGCTGGGACGCCGCGCGCGGCCGGCCGCACGACTTCACGAGCCTCCCGGCCGCCGACCGGGTGGAGATCTGGGAGCGGGGCGTCGCGCGCTACGCGGGGAGCCGGCCCTACGCGGCGCTCCTCATCGTCCGCCACGCCCTGCAGCTCTTCGGCGAGCGGCGCGGCGATCCGGTCTGGGATGGCCTCTTCGCGCTCCTCGACGAGCTGGCGGCCGAGCTCTTCGCCACGACCGGCGCCGGCGAGGAGGAGCTGGCCGCCGACTACCGCTTCCTCGATCTCGCCGACCTCGCCTCGCTCGCCGCCTGCGGCCGCTGGCAGGAGCCGTTCCACCGTCACGGCGTCGCCGGCCGGCCGGCGCCCGGGCGGCTCGTCCTCGACCCCTTCCCGCTCGCCGGCACGACCACCTTCGCGGTCCCCTGCCGGCGCGTCCCGCGCCGCGCCTACGCCGGCGACGCCGATCTCGGCGGCGAGCTCGCCGCCGCGCGCTGGGAGCACTGGATGGTGAAGGTGGCGGAGCCGGTGGAAGAGGGCTAGCTCGGCTCTTCGCCGCTTTGGGCGAGGCCGGCCGTCAGCCGCTGCTCGCAGACCAGGCGGTAGACGCCGAGGAGGTCCTCCCAGACGCGGGAGAAGGCCTGGTCCATGGCGCCGGGGAGGAGCGGGTTGCCGGGGTGGAGCGAGCGCAGCAGGAGCTCTTGATCGCGGATCTCGCCCGGCGGCCCCTCGGGGGTGGGATACGCGTCGCCGCGCGCCGCCGCGGCGGCGAGGTCGGCGGCGCGCCGGTCGAGCAGGTGCATCGTGTAGAAGAACTCGTAGGGCCCGATGCGGAGGACTTTGAGCACTTTCGCCAGCGACTCCAGCTTCGGCAGCTCCCGGCCGTTCTCGTACTTCGAGAGCTGGCTCTTGCCGATGCCGGCCTCGCGCGCCACCTGCCCCTGGCTGAGGTCGCGCAGCTCCCGCAGCAGCCGGAGAGTGCGCCCCAGGTTGCCGAACATGCGCGGAATGTAGCCGAAGCCGGACCCGGCTTACAAGCCTAAGTGTCTCATCAGGAATGACTTAGCGGAAGGACGTTGGTGCCGTTCCGCGCATCGAAGCGCGTGTTCAAGCGCACTTGAGCGGGTTGGCGGTGCGGAGATCAGCTCTTTCGCGTCGGGCTCGGCAACGCTTCAGAGCCCTTCGGCAGGACGCGGAAGACGACGACCACGTCGCCGATCTCGACCGTCCCCTGCGCCAGCGGCTGCGCCTCGCGCAGGCTGGTGTCGACGAACGACTCGATGCGGGCGAGCGCATCGCGCAGCTCGCCGGGCCAGCGCGAGACCGGCGCCACCGCGTAGCTCTCCTGCGGCGCCTCGCGCGGCGCGGGCCGCCGGCCGCGGCGGAGGGCCGAGGCCTCGGCCTCGACGAGGTCGTAGCGGCGGAAGAAGTCCTGGCGCGAGACGCCGTGCGCCTTGAGCACCCGCTCGAGCGTGCCGAAGGTGGCTTCCTGCTTGCCGTTCTCGATGCGCGACAGCTGCCCCTTGCCGACCTGGGCCTCCGACCCGAGCTGGGCCAAGGTCTTCCCGCTCTCCTTGCGCAGCCGCCGCAGGGTCTCGCCGATGAGCTCGAACACGACGGCGCGCAATCTACCGCGCCATACCCTGCTATTGCAAGTCTAAGTGCTTTTGGATGAGTGACTTACGCGAAGAACCTGGTTACTGGTGCAAGGAATTTTCTCCGCATTCCGTCAATCTTTGTGCCGCTGAGCCGAAGAAGTTACGCCCGACCGCTCGGCCGCGGGGCAACGGTGTGATGATCCGGCGCCATGGCCGGCCGCTACCCGCGCTACGTCCTCGGCGTCCTGGTCGTCGTCTACGTCTTCAACTTCCTCGACCGGCAGATCCTCTCGATCCTCGCCGAGCGCATCAAGGCCGACCTCGGCGTCAGCGACGCGCAGATGGGCTACCTCTACGGCACCGCCTTTGCCGTCTTCTACGCCGTCTTCGGCATCCCGCTCGGGCGGCTCGCCGACGTCTGGGACCGCCGGCGGCTGATCGCCCTCGGCCTCGCCGCCTGGAGCGCCATGACCGCGCTCTCGGGGCTGGCGCGGAGCTTCCCGCAGCTCGCGCTCGCCCGCATCGGCGTCGGCGTCGGCGAGGCGAGCGCCAGCCCGGCGGCCTATTCGCTGCTCTCCGACTACTTCCCGCGCGCCCGCCGTGCCACGGCGCTGGCGATCTACTCGAGCGGTATTTATCTCGGCGCCGGGCTCGGGCTGGGGATCGGCGGCCTCGTCGTCGACCGCTGGGACGCCGCGTGGGCGGGCGCCGCGCCACCCTTCGGGCTGCGCGGCTGGCAGGTGGCGTTCCTCGCCGCGGGACTGCCGGGGATCCTGCTGGCGCTCTGGGTGGCGACGCTGCGCGAGCCGCGGCGCGGCGAGTCAGAAGGCGCCGTGACGCCGCCGGAGCCCCACCCCTGGCGCGCTTTCGGACGCGAGCTCGCGGCGGTCCTGCCGCCGCTGACCTTCGCCAATCTGCTGCGCCTGCGGGCGCCGCGGCGGGCGCTCGCGGCGAACCTCCTCGCCGCCGCCGGCGCCCTGGCGCTCGCCGCGCTCCTCACCCGTCTCCTGGGCAACCCGGCGCAGTGGCTCTCGCTGGCGCTCGGCGCCTACGCGGTCTTCTCCTGGGCGCAGTCGCTGGCGCTGCGCGACCCGGCCGCCTCCGCGCTCATCTTCCGCAGCCGTTCGCTGGCGGGCGTCGGCCTCGCCTGCGGCCTGCTGTCCTTCACCGGCTACGGCTACGGCTTCTGGATCGCGCCGCTCCTGATCCGCGTCCACGGCGCCGAGCTGGCGGAGGCGGGCCTCGTCCTCGGCGGCATTGCTGCGGCCGGCGGCTGGCTGGGGGTGACGCTGGGTGGCCTGCTCGCCGACCGGTTGCGGCGGCGCTCACCCACCGGCCGCCTGCAAGTGGCGATGGCGAACGCCGTCCTGCCGATCCCGTGCGCGCTGGCGCTCCTCGCCGCGCCGAGCCTCCCCTGGGCTTACGCCGCCAGCTTCCCGTTCTACGTCGCCACCGCGCTCTGGCTCGGCCCCGGCGCCTCGACGGTGCAGGACCTCGTCCTGCCGCGCATGCGCGCGGTCGCCTCGGCGACGTTCCTCCTGGTGGTGACCTTCATCGGCCTGGCGCTCGGCCCCTACACGATCGGCCGCCTCTCCGTCGCCTTCGGCGACCTGCGCCCCGCCCTCCTCTGGGCCCTCCTCGCCAACGCCGCCGCCCTCGCCTGCCTGACCTGGTCCGCCCGCCACCTCGCCCGCGACGAAGACACCCGCTGGGCCCGCGCCCGCGCCGCCGGCGAGCCGGATGGTTGAAACCGAAGCTCGGGACTAGCCGCTAGGCAGGAATGACTTCGAGGTGCTCGGGGTCGGGGTCGAAGAGCGCCAGCAGGACGTTGACGTCGAGCAGCGCAACTCGCGTCACGGCTCGTCGCGGAGCCGATTGACGAGCTCCATCGTCGGCCGTGCGCTCCCCTTCGGCCGTCGCGGCAGCAGCGGCACACCGTTGCGTCGCTCGGACCAGTCGGCAGGGCCCTCGAGGTTGAGCGACCTCGCGGTGTCGAGGAAAGACCGCGTCGACGGAGCGACCGCTGATTCAGTCTCCACGGTGATCAAGACCCGCGTATTCGGAGCGAGCGGGAGGTCCTCCTCGGGACGCAGCACCTTGCCGTCGAAAGTGGCCCGAACAGTCTTGGTCATGATCTCTACTCTACCTCGCGTGAGAAACAAACGGCCGGCCCGGTTTGCCCGGACCGGCCGCTCGCGGTGCCGCGTGAAGGGGGTGCGGTCTAGTACATCCCGCCCATGCCGCCGCCGGACATGCCGCCGCCGCCGCCCTTCTCGTCCTTCTCCTTGACCTCGCAGACGAGGGCTTCGGTGGTCAGCATGAGGCCGGCGATCGAGGCGGCGTTGATGAGCGCCGTCTTGGTCACCTTGGCCGGATCGATGACCCCCGCGGCCACCAGGTCCTCGCGCTGGCCGGTGACGGCGTTGTAGCCGATGTTGCCGTTGGTGGCGAGGAGGTCGCGCACGATGACCGAGCCCTCCTCGCCGGCGTTGTTGGCGATCTGCCGCGACGGCTCCTCGAGCGCCCGGCGGACGATGTTGACGCCCACCCTGACGTCGCCCTCGGCCTTGACCTTCTCGACCGCCGACACCGCGCGCAGCAGCGCCACGCCGCCGCCGGCCACGATCCCCTCCTCGACCGCCGCCTTGGTGGCGTGCATCGCGTCCTCGACGCGCGCCTTCTTCTCCTTCATCTCGGTCTCGGTGGCGGCGCCGACCTTGATCACCGCCACGCCGCCGACCAGCTTCGCCAGCCGCTCCTGCAGCTTCTCGCGGTCGTAGTCGGAGGTCGTCTCCTCGATCTGGTTGCGGATCTGCTTGACCCGCCCGGCGATCACCTCGCGCCGCTTGGGGTCGTCCGAGTCGGTGACGATCGTGGTGTCGTCCTTGGTCAGCACCACCTTCTTGGCGTCGCCCAGGTCCTCCCAGCGGACGTTCTCGAGCTTGATGCCGAGGTCCTCGGTGATGACCTTGCCGCCGGTCAGGATGGCGATGTCCTCGAGCATCGCCTTGCGGCGATCGCCGAAGCCCGGCGCCTTGGCGGCGGCGACGTGGAGCGTGCCGCGCAGCTTGTTGACGACCAGCGTGGCGAGCGCCTCGCCCTCGACGTCCTCGGCGATGAGGAGCAGCGGTCGCCCCTGCTTGGCCACCTGCTCGAGCACCGGCAGTAGGTCCTTCATCGAGCTGATCTTCTTCTCGTTGAGCAGGATCTTGGCGTTCTCGAGCACCGCCTCCATGCGCTCGGCGTCGGTGACGAAGTAGGGCGACAGGTAGCCGCGGTCGAACTGCATCCCCTCGACGACCTCGAGCGTCGTCTCGAGACCCTTGGCCTCCTCGACCGTGATGACGCCGTCCTTGCCGACCTTGTCCATCGCCTCGGCGATGATCTTGCCGATCTCCTCGTCGTTGTTGGCGGAGATCGTGCCGATGTGGGCGATGTCCTTGCCCTCGACCGGCTTGGCCATCTTGTCGATCGACTCGACCGCGGCCTTGACCGCCAGGTCGATGCCGCGCTTGACCTCCATCGGGTTGGCGCCGGCCGTGACGACCTTCGAGCCCTCGCGGTAGATGGCCTGCGCCAGCAGGGTGGCAGTGGTGGTGCCGTCGCCAGCGACGTCGGAGGTCTTGGAGGCGACCTCGCGCACCATCTGCGCGCCCATGTTCTCCAGCGGATCGCCGAGCTCGATCTCCTTGGCGACGGTGACGCCGTCCTTGGTGATCGTGGGCGAGCCGAACTTCTTCTCGATGACG
>DASWHY010000147.1:0-3616 GCA_036397955.1 Thermoanaerobaculia bacterium
CTCTGCGAGGCGCCGGAGCTGGTCCGCCGTCGCCGTCTCCGAGCGCACGACCGCCACGGCCGGCTCTCCCTCACCCAGCTCCTCCAGGGGGATCCGCACTGCCCCCGTGCGCAGGGTGAACGTCTCCGCGTAGCCTGCCGACGCGCCGTCCGGGAGCGCCACCCGCCGCCCCTCGCCGGCGAACAGCTCGGCGGCGAGCGCCAACGCCTGCACCCGACCGGCGGTCACCAGCGGCAGGCTGGACGGCACCCCCTCCGGCACGCCGCGCCGCTGCCGCTCGCGCCAGCGCCGGCGCAGCTCGGGGAAGCCCTCGACCGGCGAGTAGAGGAAGGCGCGGCTCCGCTCGGCGTCGCTCAGCTCCGTGACCGCCGCCGCCATCGCCGGCAGCGGCACGGCGCGGCCGTGGCCGTCGGTGATCTGGCCGATCGTGGCGTTGAACGGCTTGCCGCGCGCCTCGGCGCTCTGCTGCGGCAGGAAGTTGGCGGGCTGGCGCAGGCGGCGGCCGAGCGGCGAGAGACACTCCCAGAGCGCCGGGCAGCCGCGGCGGATCGCCTCGTCGGCGGGGGAGAGCTCCATGGCGCGGCCGATCCTATCCGGCAAGCCGCCTGTACAATGCCCGTCCCGCTTGCGCGCCCGCCGCGCACCCGTCCTGCCGGAGGAGATCCCCATGGCCGCCCACGTCGAGACGCTGCCGTTCCAGGCCGAGACCCGGCAGCTCCTGGACCTGATGATCCACTCGCTGTACTCGCACAAGGAGATCTTCCTGCGCGAGCTGATCTCGAACGCCTCCGACGCCCTCGACCGCCTGCGCTTCGAGGCGCTCACCCGCCCGGAGCTCCTCGACGGCGACGAGAAGCTGGAGATCCGTCTCGAGGCCGACTCCGCCGCGCGCATCCTCACGGTCCGCGACAACGGCATCGGCATGAGCCGCGAGGAGGTGATCGCCAACATCGGCACGATCGCCAAGTCGGGGACGCGCGAGCTGGTCGACCGGCTGCGCGAGGGGGAGCCGAAGGAGCTGATCGCCGAGCTGATCGGGCAGTTCGGGGTGGGCTTCTACTCGTCGTTCATGGCGGCCGAGCGGGTGGTGCTGGAGACGCGGCGCGCGGGCGAAGAGGTGGCCACGCGCTGGGAGTCCACCGGCGACGGCACCTACACCGTCTCGGACGCCGAGAAGCCGGGGCGCGGCACGACGGTCACCCTGCACCTGAAGCCCGCCGATCCCGAGAACGGCCTCGAGGACTACGCCGACCGCTGGGTGGTGTCGCGCATCGTCCGGCGCTACTCGGACTTCGTCGGTTACCCGATCGTGCTGCGCGCCGAGAAGGACCCCGAAATCGAGGACCTGGCGGCGGAGCGGGAGGGAAAGCCGCGGCCGCGCGAAATCGAGGAGAAGGTCCTCAACTCGATGAAACCGATCTGGACGCGGCCGCAGGCGGAGGTCGAGCCCGAGGAGTACCGCGAGTTCTACCGCCACATCAGCCACGACTGGAACGAGCCGCTCAAGTGGCTCTCGTTGCGGGCCGAGGGACGGGTCGAGTACCAGGCACTCCTCTTCATCCCCAAGCAGGCGCCGCACGACCTCTACTACGTCGGCGCCAAGGCCGGCCTCCAGCTCTACGTGCGGCGGGTGCAGATCATGGAGCGCTGCGAGGACCTGCTGCCCCACTACCTCCGCTTCGTGCGCGGCGTCGTCGACTCGCCCGACCTGCCGCTCAACGTCTCGCGCGAGATGCTGCAGCAGGACCGCCACATCGCCCAGATGCGGAAGTGGCTGACGAAAAAGGTCCTCGAAGCCCTCGACGAGACCCGGCGCGGCGAGGCCGAGGCCTACCTCGCCTTCTGGGGCGAGTTCGGGCGCGCCATCAAGGAGGGGGCGAGCAGCGACCACGAGAACAAGGAGCGCCTCCTCGAGCTCCTCCTCTTCAACTCCTCGCACGACGCGGAGAAGCTGACCTCGCTCGCCGACTACGTCGGGCGCATGCAGCCGGAGCAGAAGGAGGTCTTCTACCTGACCGGCGAGTCGCTGCCGCAGGTGGCGACCTCGCCGCACCTCGAGGCCTTCCGCGCCAAGGGGATCGAGGTGCTCTACCTGATCGACCCGGTGGACGAGCTGCTGGTGCAGACCCTGCCCGAGTTCCAGGGCAAGAAGCTCAAGTCGATCGGCAAGGGAACGGTGGCGCTGGGCAGCGACGAGGAGCGCAAGGAGGCCGAGGCGTCGCTCAAGGAGCGGGAGGAGGCGCTCAAGCCGCTCCTCGACGCCCTCCAGCAGCGGCTCGACGAGCACGTCAAGCAGGTGCGGCTCACCAACCGGCTCACCAGCTCGCCGGTCTGCCTGGTCGGCGCCGAGCACGACTACAGCCCGCAGCTCGAGCGGCTGCTGCAGAAGGGGAAGGGCGGCGGCCCGAAGCAGCGGCGGATCCTCGAGCTCAACCCGCGGCACGAGGTGCTGGCGCGGCTGGAGGAGCGGTTCGCCCGGGACGCCACCGACCCGCTGCTCGACGACTACGCCGACCTGCTCCTGGGCTACGGTCTGATCGCCGAGGGCTCCGAGCTGCCCGACCCGGCGCGCTTCAACGGCGCGGTGGCGAAGTTGATGGTGCGGGCGTAGCCCAGCGCGACAGACGCCCGGGACGTGGCCCGGGCGCTACGGCATCCAGAACGGGAGGACGTTGCCGCGGCCGCCGGCGGCCACTGCGGGCGCCGCCGCCGCTCCCACCCGCCCGAAACGGCGCTCCCGGCGACGGAACTCCTCGACCCCCGCCGCGAGATCGGCGCCGTCGAAGTCCGGCCACATCCGGTCGGTGAAGACCAGCTCGGCGTAGGCGCACTCCCAGAGCAGGAAGTCCGAGAGCCGCTTCTCGCCGCCGGTGCGGATGAGGACGTCCACGTCCGGCACCGGCTCGCCGCCGTGCGCCTGGGCGAGGAGGCGCGAGAAGGCGTCGCGCGAGACGTCGCCCGAGCCCGGGAGGCGGCGGGCGGCGTGGAGGATGGCGTCGCGCGCCGAGTAGTCGACGGCGATGCGCAGCAGGAAGCGGGTGCCGCCGGCCGTCTGTGCCTCGGCGCGCTCGATGGCGCGCCGCAGGCGCGCGTCCAGCCGATCGCGGCGGCCGATGACCGTGATCCGCACTCCCTCCTCCGCGCAGCGCCCCGCCTCCTCGGAGAGGTAGTGGCGGAAGAGGCGCATCAGGTGCGTGACCTCGCCCGCCGGGCGCTGCCAGTTGTCGGAGGAGAAGGCGAAGAGGGTGAGGGTGCCGATGCCGAGGTCAGCGGCCGACTCGACGGTCCGCCGTACCGCGTCGGCGCCGGCGCGGTGTCCCTCGGCGCGGGTCTTGCCGCGCGCCGTGGCCCAGCGGCCGTTGCCGTCCATGATGATCGCGACGTGGAGCGCGCTCATTCGTCCCCCCCGTCCCCTAGCTCACCCGCGTGGCGTGGATGATCGCTTCCATGTGGTCGAGGTAGCGCTCGAGCGCCCGCCGGCCCGGCGCCGCCAGCCGGTACTCGGTCTTCGGCACCCGCCCTTCGAAGCGCTTGTCGCAGACGACGTAGCCCGCCTCCTCGGAGAGGTAGTGGCGGAAGAGACGCATCAGGTGGGTGACCTCGCCCGCCGGGCGCT
>DASWHY010000148.1:0-2541 GCA_036397955.1 Thermoanaerobaculia bacterium
CGCCGCGTCGCGGTCGCCTCGGCTTCGCGCCGCATCGCCGCGTCGAGGGCGGCGGTAACGCCGTCGAGGGCGGCCGCGCGCTCGGTAAGGTCGGCCTCCAGCGCCGCCGCTCGCTCGCGCGCCGCGGCCAGCGCCTCGGTCGCGGTCGCCAGCTCCTGCCCCTGCCGGCCGAGCTCCTGTTCTAAATGGTTGCGGCGGAAGTCGCCGCGGTCGAGCTCGAGCTGCGTCTGCTGCAGGCGCCCGCGCAGGCCGTTCGTCTCGGCGGTGCGGGCGAGGAGGTCGGCGCGCCGCGCCTCCAGCCGTGCCTGCGCCTCGCTGAGCCCCGAGTCGGCGGCGGCGATCTCGGCGAGGTCGGCGTCCACCGCCGCAGCGGCCGCGTCGCGCTCGGCGCCCAGGTCGCGCCGCAGCGCCGCCAGCTCGGCGAGCGCCTCGTCGAGCCGCGCCAGCTCCTCGCGCCGGCGCGCGGCGAGCGCCTGCGCCTGCGCGGCGCGCTCGGCGATCTCCTGCACGGTCTGGCGGTTCGCCTTGACGAACTGCTGCCCGCCCTCGATCCGCGCCGCGAGGTCGGCCTGCCGCTGGTGCCGCGCGGCCACCTCGCGGGCGATGGCCTCGAGCCGCTCGCGGCCGGCGGCGAGCGCCGCCTCGTCGCGGTGGAGCGCGGCGGCCAGCTCCGCCTCGCGCGCGCCGGCCTCGTCGATCTGCCCGCGCACCGCGGCGAGGCGGGCGGCCAGCGCGTCCCAGCGCCCGGTCAGCACCTGCTCGAGCAGGCCGCGGTACTCGCCTTCGGCCTGCTGGTAGCGGCGCGCGGCGCCCGCCTGGCGCTTGAGCGAGCGCAGCGCGCGCTCGACCTCGGCGATGATGTCGTCGAGGCGAACGAGGTTGGCCGTCGCCTCCTCCAGCTTGACCTCGGCGAGCCCCTTGCGCACCTTGTAGCGGGTGATGCCGGCGGCCTCTTCGAGGAGCTTGCGCCGCTCCTGCGGCTTGCCGGAGAGGATCAGGCCGATCTTCCCCTGCTCGATCACCGAGTAGGCGCGGATGCCGAGCCCGGTGTCCATCAGCAGGTCGCGCACGTCCTTGAGCCGCGCGGTGCGGCCGTTGAGGCGGTACTGGCTCTCGCCGCCGCGGAAGACGCGCCGGCCAAGGGCGAGGCGGCCGTCCTCGGAGCCGGCGGCGCCGGGGTGGGTCTTGAGCTGGAGGGTGACCTCGGCCATGCCGAGCGGCTTGCGCTGCTCGGCGCCGTTGAAGATGACGTCCTCCATCGTGCCGCCGCGCAGGCTCTTGGCGCTCTGCTCGCCGAGCACCCAGGTCATGGCGTCGGCGAGGTTGCTCTTGCCGCAGCCGTTGGGCCCGACGATGGCGGTGATGCCGCCGGCGAACCGGACGCGCACCGGATCGACGAAAGACTTGAAGCCGGACAGCTCGAGAAGGTCGAGTTTCAGCATGACGGCGAAGAGGGCGGCAGGATAGCAAACGGCCGCGCCGGGTACAACATATTGTATGCCCCGGCGAGATCGCTACCGCATGCTGAGCCAACCATGAGCCTGGAGGCCGCCGCCTTCGTGGCCCGCAACCTCCTCTTCTTCGCGGGGTTAGGCACCGCCGCCTGGGCCGCCGGCACCGGCCTAACCCGCCGTCTCCCCACCGCCAGCCGCCTCGAGCGGCACACCCTGGCCGCCACCCTAGGCCTGGCCCTCCTAGGCCACCTAGCCTTCTTCCTCGGACTTCTCGGCTGGCTCTCCCCGCTCCCAGTCCTGGCTCTCACCGTGTTGCTCTCCTCTCTTTTCTGGGTAGGGAAACGCCCCCGGTTCCAGGAGCCCGGCGGCTCTCCTCCGCCGGGAAGCTCTGAGCAAGCGCCGGCAACACCCGCCGCAGGCCCTACCGATCCCGCGCGCAGCGAAGCGCAGCCGCGCGCCTCAGATCCCGCAGTCGTAAACGCGCGCGGCGGTTCCCGGCGGAGGAGAGCCGCCGGGCTCCTCGCGCTAACCCTTGCAGCAATCGCCGCCGCCATCGCCGCCGCACCGTTCATCGCGCTAGCCCTCTACCCCCCCACAGCCTTCGACGCCACCACCTACCACCTCCCGATGGCGCGCGCCTTCGCCGAGACCGGCGCCCTCCCCGTCCTCCCCACCCTGCGCGCCCCCGTCTTCCCCCCCCTCGCCGAGCTGCTCTCGGCCATCGCCCTGCTCTTCGCCGGCGACGTCGCCAGCCACCTCGTCCAGCTCCTCGCCGCCGCCCTCACCGCCGCGCTCCTCGCCGCCTGGGGCCGCAGCGCCGGCGCCTCCGCCGCCGGGGCCGTCGCCGCCGCCCTCTTTCTCGGCAACCCGATCGTCGCCCACCTCGCCGCCACCGCCTACGTCGAGATGCTCCTCACCCTCTTCATCGCCGCCGCCTTCTTCGCCGCCGACCGCTGGCGCGCCACCGCCCACCTCGGCTGGCTCGCCGCGGCGGGCTTCTTCGCCGGCAGCGCGGCGGCGGTCAAATACCTCGGCCTCTTCTTCGTCGTCTGGCTCGGGGTCGAAGCGCTCCTGCGCGCCGGGCGCG
>DASWHY010000149.1:0-2218 GCA_036397955.1 Thermoanaerobaculia bacterium
GTCGCCCGGCCCCAGCCCCGAGACCCGGTTGCCGTCGCGGTCGGTGACCACGACCTCGACGTTGACCACCCGCACCTCGATCAGCTCGCCGAAGGTCTCCTGCGGCGGCGTTTCCTGGGCGAAGGCGGGGGCGAAGCTGGCGCAGAGCAGAGCGGCGGCGGCGAGAGGCGAGCGGAAGCGCATGGGAAAGGTCTCCGGGATCGGTGGGGGGCGCAGGACGGATGTCAACAAGGCACAACTCGCCGCGGCCCGGCGGGAATTCCGGCCGGGCGTCAGGCACAAAGGCGTTTCGCACTCCTAGAGGTCGAGGTCCAGGTCGTTCCAGAGCATGGCGCCCGAAAGCGCGTCGTGGACGCCGAAGACCACCCGCTGGTCGATGCGCCGCAGCCGCAGGTTGACCTGGAAGCGCACGGCGCTGCCGGGGCGGGGCGGCTCCGCCAGGGCGAGGCGGAGCGGCAGCTGCGGCAGCGGCGAGCGCCCGCCCCAACGGTCGAGCGCGGCGAGCGAGAGGGTGACCTCGGCGCGGAAACCCCCCTCGGCCGGGTAGACGCTCAGCGCCTCGCTCGGCACCGAGATCGTCACCGGCAGGCGCGTCATGCGTAAGCCGGCGCGGGTCGCCGTCCCCACCTCCACCTGCAGCTTGCGGTCGGCCTCGCGGCCGCCGAAGAGCAGCACGCTCTCGGTGCGGCGCGACGTCTCGCTCGCCCGCGACAGGTCGGTGAAGCCGCTGCGGGTGCGCACCCGCAGCCCGGGGCGGAGCACCTCGACCCGCACGTCGTGGCGCCGGTCGTTCGCCTGCCAGGTGGGGGTGAAGCCGAGCCAGTAGTAGGAGCGGGTGTCCTCGGCCACGCGCTCGAGGGCGGCCAGACGGGAGTTGTCGAGCAGCGGCGCGCCGCCGGTCTCGGCGGCCAGGAAGCGCAGCGCGTCGTGCGTCTCCTGCTCCCACTCCGAGGTGAACGCGCCGAGGCCCGGGAGCTCGTCCTCGGCGTCGGCGATGACCGACCGGATGTCGCGTCCCTGCACGTCCACCGCGTAGATCGTGTAGCCGAGCAGGTTCGCGGTGTCGGCGAGCGGGCGGTAGACGTCCTGGCCGTGCCTGAGGTACGGCGTGTCGGTGGCGAGACGGGTGGGCTCGCGCAGGTCGTCGTTCGCCGAGTAAGGCCAGGCGCCGGCGAGCAGCAGCAGGATCTTGCGCCCTTCGGCGGGCGGCACGCCGCGCATCGCCGCCGCCGCCGCCGACACCGCCCCCTGGAGGCGGCCCGACAGATCCGGCCAGCGCTCCCCGACGCGCGCGGCCTCTCTCCCCGTCAACCCTGCGCGCAACGTCGGCTGCGGCCAGTCGATCGCCACCCGGCGTCCGCTTCCCCCGATGGGCGCCATCGACACCAGCGCCGTCTCGCGGCGCAGCGAACGGCGGGTCGCCACCACCTCGATGCCGCGCGCGGGGCGGCGCCGCGCCTCCGCGAGGGCGGCTTGCAGCTGGCGGGCGTCGCCCGTCCACTCGCTGAGCAGCGCGAGCCGGCGCCCGTCGAAGGCGACGACCGCCATGCGGTCCGCCGGCGCCAGGTGCGACAGCTCCCGCCCGACCTCGTCGAGCACCTGGTTGCGCTGTGCGGCGACGGCGAAGCTCTCGTCGACGAAAACCAGGATGCTGCGGCCGATCCGGCCGTCGGAGGAGGGGACGGGAGTGGCGGCAACTGCCGGCGGGGGCGCCGCGCTCTCGCCTTCGACCACTTCGGTGAAGTAGTCGATGCCGACCGGCACGCCGTCGACGAGGAGCCGGAAGTCGGCGGGCGCGAGACCGCGGACGCGCCCGCCCGCACGGTCGGTGACGACCGCCTCGACGTTCACGACACGCACGTCGACGGCGTCCCCGAACCCCGCGTCGGCCGCGGCAGGCGCGGCGGCGGAGACGGCGACACCCGACACGAAGGGAAGGGCCGCGGCGACCGCGGCGAGGGCGAGGCGCTGAGGGCGGCAGAAGAGATTCATGAGTCTCCTCCTGGCTGGGACCGCGTTCGAATCGGGAACCTGCTTGATCAAGAAGGGTGCCAGGTCGCGCTCGCTCGACGGCCGCCGGCCGTCAAGCGCTGCGCGTCCTCCGCGCAGGACGGGTCCGTGTCACGTGGGGTCCGCGGCGAGGCGGGTCAGCAGGTGGGCGACGATCCGCGGGCCGTGATCGCGGGAGTTCTCGATGAAGATCCTGTCGGTCTGCCGT
>DASWHY010000150.1:0-1617 GCA_036397955.1 Thermoanaerobaculia bacterium
CTCAGCGAGATCGTCGGACCCCGATCCTCCGGAGGCGGCAGCCTGCTGCTGGCGCTTCTGGCCCGCGCCGCATCGCGCCGGGGCTTGGTCGCCCTCGTGGACGGCGCGGATGCTTTCGACCCTGAGACAGCCGCGCGAGCGGGGCTCGACCTGCGCGCGCTGCTCTGGGTGCGCTGCGGCGACCGCCTGGCATCGGCGTGGAGCGCGGCCGATCTCCTGGCGCGCTGCCCAGGCTTCGCCGCGGTCGCGCTCGATTTGGGGACGGCGCCCGCCACCGCGTCGCCGTCCTTCGGCGTGCGTCTCCAGCGCGCGGCGGCGGGGAACGGGGCCGTGGTCGTCGTCCGCGCCCCGCGGCACGTGACGGGCAGCGCCGCCGCGCTCGTGGTCTCGGTGCGCCGCGTGCGCGCGCGCTGGGTCGGCGCGCCCCGGCGCACCCGTCTTGGCGGGCTCGTCTCCGAAGCCCGCGTGCTCCGCTCCCGCTTTGAGCCGCGCCTGGCCGCGCCCGGGCGCGCCTGGCTCATCGAGTGGCGGGCATGACGCGCATCGCCTGCCTCTTCGTTCCCGCCGCCGCCGAGCGGGTGCAGCCGGCCCTGCTCGAGATCGCACTCCGCCACTCGCCCTCGGTGGAGGACGGCGGCCCGGGCATCGTCTACCTCGACCTCGGCGGGCTCGAGAGGCTGTGGGGCGGTGAGCGTGAGATTGCCGCAAGGCTCCACAGCGCCGCCTGCGAGCGCGGCGCGGCGGTGCGGGTCGGCGTCGCGGGCAGCCGCGCCGGCGCCCGCTTCGCGGCCCGCGCCGGCGGCGACGTCACCATCGTTCCGCCCGGGCTGGACGCCCGCTGGCTCGGTCCCGCGCCGCTGGCCCTCCTCGGCCTGGGCCCCGAGATGGCGGCACGCCTCGACCGCTGGGGCATCCGCACTCTCGGCGAATTGGCCGACCTGCCTTCGCGCGGGCTCGCGGAGCGGCTCGGCGGCGAGGGGCCGCGGCTTCAGCGATTGGCGCGCGGCGAAGATGCGACGCCGCTCCGCCTCTGGGCGCCGCTGCCGGTCTTCGAAGAGTCGGCGGATTGTCCTTGGGGCGTCGAGACTCTCGAGCCGCTCGGCGATCTCGTCGCGGGCCTGGCCGAGATGCTCTGCGCGCGGCTGCGCCGCCACGAGCTCTCGGCCGACGCCTTCGAGTGGACCTGCCGGTTGGCCGACCGGACGGTGCATGAGGGCGACTGCGCGCCGGCGGCGCCGCTCGCCGATCCCGACGCCGCCGCCGCGCTTCTGCGCGCCTCGCTCGCGGCGCGGCCGCCGGGCGCCGCCGTGGAGGCGATCACGCTCCGCGCTCGTCCCGTCCGTGTCCCGACCTCCCAGCCGCGCCTCGACGAGCCGCCGCGCCCGAGCCCGCGCCTGCTCACGGCCGCGCTGGCGCGCCTCTCCTCCCTCGTGGGCGCACGAGGCGTCGGCTCGCCCACGCTGCTCGACAGTCACAAACCGGATGCAGTTCAGATGATGCCGTTTCTTCTCCCCTCACCCCAGCCCTCTCCCCAGAGGGGAGAGGGAGCCAGAATCCTCCAGAGGGGAGAGGGAGATTGGAACCCTCTCCCCCATCGGGGGAGAGGGCAGGGTGAGG
>DASWHY010000151.1:0-11797 GCA_036397955.1 Thermoanaerobaculia bacterium
CGCGTAGCGGAGGACCGCCCCTTCCCGCGCCAGCCGCGCCAGCGCCGGCAGATCGCCGCGCGCCAGCAGGTAGTCGAGCTCCTCCGCCAGCACGCCGTCGATGCCGAGGAGGAGGACGCGCTCCCCCGGCGCCGTCGGCAGCGCCCCCGGCGGCGTCTCGCCCGCGCCGCGCGCCGCGAGAAGCGCCGGCAGCAGGAGCAGTCCCGCCGCGGCGAGCGCCGCCAGCCCGAGCCGCCGCCCGGAGACCAGCCGGCCGCGCGGCGGCGCGTCGGTCAACTGGATGGCCAGGGTCAGCAGGCCGTAGTGGACCAGCCGCACGAGGAGGTAGAGGGCGGCGGCCGCGCCGAGGACGAAGAGGGCGAGGTGCCAGGCCGGACCGCCGGCCAGAAACTCCCCCGCCCAGCGCGCGGCGAGCGCCAGCGCCCCGACCCCCACCGCCGCCGCCGCGGCGAAGGACAGCGCCTCGATCCGCCGCGCGTGGGTCAGGCGGAGGAGGAGCACGAGGAGCGCGCAGAGGGCGAGGAAGGCGACGGCCACCGCGAAGCCGATCGGCGGCAGCAGGTGGAGGAAGAGCGGCAGGAGGTCGGCGGCGGGGGCGCCGTTGGCCGCCGCCAGCGCCACCGCCAGCGGCGCGGCGACCGCCAGCCCGGCGCCGAGGCCGACCTTGGCGGTCAGCCGCAGCAGGTCGAGGCCCGGGCGGCGGGGGCGGAGGGCGTCCTGGAGGAGGAAGCGCTCGAGGCCGTGCGAGAGGTAGCCGAGGCGCTTGAGCTCCGAGCGCACGCGCTCGAGGTCGTGGGGCTCGGGCGGAGGCACCCGAGCAGTCTAATGCCCGCGCGTCTGGACGAAGGCCGCCAGCTCGCGCAGCGGGTCGGCCTTGCGCCCGAGCGGCTCGAGCGAGGCGGCGGCGAAGCCGAGGAGCTCGTCGGCCAGGGTGCGCGCCCCCTCGACGCCGAGGAGCTTGACGAAGGTCACCTTCGCCGCGTCCTGGCCGGCGTCCTTGCCGGTCTCCTCGGGCGTGGCGAGGACGTCGAGCAGGTCGTCCGAGATCTGGAAGGCGAGCCCCAGGTTTTTGGCGTAGCGCGCCACCACCTCGAGGTCGCGCCGCCGCGCGTCGGCGGCCATCGCCCCGAGCTCGGCGGCGGCCATGAAGAGCGCGCCGGTCTTGTGGCTGTGGATGTACTCCAGGCGGTCGAGGTCCAGCTCTTCGGGGCGCGAGAGGAGGTCGAGCGCCTGGCCGCCGATCAGGCCGTGGCTGCCGATCGCCGCCGCCAGGTGGTGGATCATGTCCTCGCTGGTGTAGCGGGCGAGCGCCAGCCGCTGCGCGCTCTCGGCGGCGAGGGCGTAGGCGCGGTTCAAGAGCGCCAGGGCGGCGAGGATCGCCACCGCCTCGCCGAAGACGCGGTGGGTCGTCGGGCGGCCGCGCCGCAGCCCGGCGTCGTCCATCGACGGCAGGTCGTCGAGCACCAGCGAGCAGGCGTGGACCATCTCGACGGCGCAGGCGAGGTCGAGGACCGGCGGGGAGCTGCGGCCGAAGATCTCGGCCACCGCCAGGGTGAGCACCGGGCGGACGCGCTTGCCGCGGCCGGTCAGCGCGTACTCCATCGCCCGGTGCACCTCCTCCGGCCGCTCGGCGGCGGCCGGGAGGAGCGCCGGCAGGCGGGCCTCGACCCGCGTGCCGAGCGCCGCCAGCCGCCCGCCGAGGCCGCGCAACCGTGCCGGGGCCTCAGGCGAAGGAGCGCACCGCCTCGTCCACGGTGTCGTAGACGTCGAAGACGGTGATGAGCTGGGTGATCGTCAGCACGTCGTTGACCTTCGGCGGGATGCGGGCGAGCTTGAGCTTGGCGCCGCGGTTGGTGGCGGAGGTGTAGGAGCTCACCAGCTCGCCGACCCCGGAGGAGTCGATGGTCGTGACCCGGCCGAGGTCGATGACCAGGTTCTGGCCTCCGCCGTCGAGCGCCTGCTGCACCGCCTGCCGCAGCGCCAGGTCCCCGGCGCCGATGGTGATCTTGCCTTCGACCTCCAGAACGGTGACGTTCCCCACCTGCTTGGTGTTGATCTTCATTGTCCCTCCTGTGGGATGCCGAGCGCCTCCGCCGGCCGGCCGGCCACCCGCTTGCGCAGGGTGACCTCGGTGCCGCCGGTCGGGCCGGGAGCGTAGTCGATCGTGTCCATGAAGCTCTTCATGTAGAAGATGCCGCGGCCATTGGGCCGCAGCAGGTTCTCCGGGGCGAGCGGGCTGCCGAGGTGGTCGGGATCGAACCCTTCCCCCTCGTCGCGCACGTGCACCACCAGCTCGTGCCCCTCCACCCCCCAGTCCACCTCCACCTGCTTGCCGGGGTCCTGCCGGTTGCCGTGCTTGATGGCGTTGGCCACCGCCTCGCGCACCGCCAGCCCCACCCAGTGGCGCGTGTCGCCGTCCACCCCCATCCCCTCCAGCGCGTCCTCGAGCACCACCTGCACGAGCTCGATGTTCTCGAACCGGCTGCCGATCGCGAGGTGGACGCGGGGCTCGTCGGACTCGTCGGGCACGGGGGAGCGACCTCGCGCGGAGTCTAGCATCGGGGGCTACCTCGCTTGCCGCCCCAAGAGCTCGAGCGCCGCGGGGACGATGACCAGGAGCTGCACGGCGTCGAAGAGGGCGTGGGCAGCGATCGCCGCCCAGATGCTCTGCCGCCAGCGCACCAGGGCGCCGTAGAGGACCGAGAGGAAGGTCACGCCGACGAGCAGGAGGGGCTGGCCGTAGGAGGCGTGGGCGAGGGCGAACAAGAGAGTCGAGAGGAAGAGCCCGGCGCGCGGCTGCAGGAAGCCGCGGAAGAAGGTCTCCTCGACGGCGCCCGCCGAGAGGCTCACCAGCAGGCGTATGCCCCAGGGCAGCGCCGCGATCCAGGGGACCAGCGCCGGCGGCGCCTTGGGGAGCGCGTCCTCGCCGCCGAAGGTGAGGATGACGAGCGCCATCGCCATCAGCACGGTCAGCGCCAGCGACCAGATCGCGAGGCCCATGACCAGCCCCAGCCCGATCTCGCGCGCCGGCCGCGGCGCGAGCAGGCCGAACTGCGCGACGAAGAGGCGGCCGAGGTCGGCGCGTGCGGTGCCCCAATACCCTAAGAGGAACCAGCCGAGCAGCGTCGCCACGAGGATGCCGTGGAGGAGGAAGAGCCGCGGCACGGTGAGGCCGGAGAGGTCCTGCTCGGTCTCGAGGCCGAGCATGCCGAGCGGCGCGAAGACGCCGATCCAGAAGACGCCGGCGAGGAGCGCCAGCGCGGCGCCGCGCCGCCAGGGGACGGCGAAGCCCGGCGGCAGGAGGCCCTTGGCGGCGCACAGGCGGTCGACGATGAAGGACGCGGCGAGCGCCAGCAGCGCGGGGCCGACGGCGCGCAGGAGGTCGAGGGGGGTCATGGGCGGCGCCGGCGTGAAGCGGCCGGCGCCGCGGAGGCTAGCAGAGGGTCAATCGAGCGGCTGCGCCACGCCGCTCGCGAGCGCCCGGTCGAACAGCTCGCGGAGCTGCTGCTTGACCTCCTGCGCCAGCGCCGCCTGCTGGCGGCCGAGCTCGGCTTGGTGCCGCCCCAGCTCGGCCTGCTCGCGCCCGAGCTCAGCCTGCTGCCGGCCGAGCTCCGCCATCGGCCGGCCGAAGTCCTCCATCTGGCGGCCGAGCTCGCGCATCTCCCGGTCCAGCTCGCGGGACTTGCGGTCGAGCTCTTCGGCATCGTCCTTCCCGCGCGCCAGGCGCGCCACGCCGAGCTGCGCCTGTTGCGCCGCGAGGTTCGCCTGCTGGGCGGCCAGCGCGGCCTGCTGCGCGGCCAGCACGCCCTGCTGCGCGCCGAGCGCACCCTGCCGCTGCCCGAGCTGCCCCTGCTGCGCACCCAGCTTGCCCTGCCGGGCGCCGAGCTCCATCTGCGGCGCGAAGAGCGCCTCGATCTGCCGCACGAGGGCCTCGTCGTCGACGACGTACTCCTTGTCGCCGCGCTCGAACCAGACGCCGCGGCCGCGCGGGCCGAGCAGCCGGCGGGCGCGCTCGAGGTCGTCCGTGCTGCCGCTCATGGTGGCGTCGCCGTCGCCGAAGAGGACGACGTAGGCCTCGCCGTCGTCGCCGAAGGCGTAGGCGTAGCCGCTCCTTTCGCGCGGCGCGACTGGTGCGGCGGCGAGGACCGGCGCGGTCGGGGCCGCGGCCGCCGTCGGCGCAGCGGGCGCGAGGGCCGGCTCGCCGTCGCCGCCGTCGGGCGCGGCGGGCGCGAGCGCGGGCGCCGTCGCTTCGGCCGCCGCGACGGCCGGGGCCGCGGGCGCGGGCGCCGCCTGCTCTTCGGCCACCATGCGGAAGGGGATCAGGACCACTAGGGCGGCGGGGGCGAGGAGCGCCCACCAGCCGCGGTGAAAGCGCTTGCCGGCGATCGCTTGCTGCAGCATCTCGAGTCTCCTCTTGAGGGTGCGGAAGGAAGGGGCGGCGCCGGCGGCGGCGAAGCGGGGGACCTCGACGGTCACGCCCAGCCGCACGAGCAGGCGGCCGTAGCGGTCGGGGGCGGGCCGCAGGACGCGCAGGACCGCCGCGTCGCACGCGGCCTCGCGGGCCAGCGCGTACTCGCGCGCCGCGAGGCGCGCCAGGGGATGGAAGAAGAAGAGCCGCTGCGCCGCGGCCGGCACCCAGCCGAGCCAGAGGTCGCCGCGGCGGACGTGGAGCAGCTCGTGGCAGAGGGTGAGCGCCAGCTCCTCGGGCGACAGGCGCGCCAGCGCACGCGCCGGGAGCAGGATGCGCGGGCGGAGCGGGCCGACGACCTGCGGGGTCTCGATCGCGTCGGAGGCGAGGACGACGACCGGCCGGCGCAGCCCGACGAGGTGTTCGAGCTGGGTAAAGGGGACGGGGAGCGCGGCGTCGGCGACGGGCGTAGCGCCGCGCACTCGGGCGCGCAGGCGGCGAAACTGGACGGCGCCGCGCACGACGTGCGCCAGGACGCCGGCCCCCCAGAGCGCCACGAGCAGGAGCGTCCAGGAGAAGCGCGGGAGCGCCGGCGCGTCAGCGATGAGCCTGTCGGCAGGCAACTCTGTCTGTACGGGCGGCCCGGATTCGGCGACCAGAACCGCAGGCGCAACCGCCGCCGGCAGCAGCGGCAGAGGCACCGCCGCCGGGGCGGCGAGCGCGACGAGGAGCTTGAGGCAGACGAGCCACCAGAGCGCGCAACGCAGCGCGGCCGGGAGGCGCGGCACGAGACGGCAGAGTGCCCAGACCGCGGCGACCGCGAGCGCGCCCTGAAGTGAGGCGCGGAGGAGGGCCGCGGCCAGAAGCTCGGCGCTCACCTCAGCCCTCCTCCTTCCGCGCCCGCAGGCGGCCGACCAGCTCCTCCAGCTCCGCCAGCTCCTCCTCGGTGACGTCGGCGTTCTCGGCGAGGTAGGCGACGAAGGGCGAGACCGAGCCGGCGAGCGTGCGCTCGACGAAGGCGCTCACCGCGCCGCGCAGAACCTCGTGCGCCGGCACCGGCGAGACGTAGTGGTAGACCCCTTCCACCTGCCGCCGGTGGAGGTGCCCCTTCTGGCGCAGCCGCTCCATCATGGTGAGCACCGTCGAGCGCGCCAGCCCGCGCGGCGCGCCGAACCCCTCGGCGACCTGGCCGACGGTCGAAGGCCCCTGCTCCGCGACGTGGCGGAGCAACGCCAGCTCCTGGTCCCCGATCGACTTGGCGGGCATCATTCGTTCTCTGACGGGCGGATGATACCGGGTGACTACAACTGTCGTCAAGAGGGGCCGGCGGCGTGCTATCCTTCCCGCCCGGTGCGCACCCCGCGCCAATCCCCACGCGAAAGCCTTCGCGCCCTAGGAGGACCGCCGTGAGCCGCTTCCCAGGCGTCGATTTCCTCGAGCTGGACCCCCTCCTCGGCGAGGAGGAGCGGCTGGTGCGCGACACCGTCCGCGAGTTCGTCGAGGACAAGGTCAAGCCGATCATCGAGGAGTGCCACCGCGAGGCGCGCACCCCCCTCGAGCTGGTCCCCGAGATGGGGCGTCTCAACCTCTTCGGCGCCACCATCGCCGAGTACGGGCTCCCCGGCCTCAACAACGTGGCTTACGGCCTCATCATGCAGGAGCTCGAGCGCGGCGACTCGGGCCTCCGGAGCTTCGTCTCGGTCCAGAGCTCGCTCGTCATGTACCCGATCTACACCTTCGGCTCGCCCGAGCAGAAGGACCGCTGGATCCCCGCCCTTGCCTCCGGCGAGGCGATCGGCTGCTTCGGCCTGACCGAGCCGGACTTCGGCTCCAACCCCGGCGGCATGCGCACCACGGCGCGCCGCGACGGCGATGCGTGGGTGCTCAACGGCTCGAAGCAGTGGATCACCAACGGCACCCTCGCCGACGTGGCGGTGGTCTGGGCGAAGACCCTGGACGGCGTGCGCGGCTTCCTGGTCGAGAAGGGGACTCCCGGCTACACCTCCTCCGACCAGCACGGCAAGTTCTCGCTGCGCGCCTCGACGACCTCCGAGCTCGGCTTTCACGACTGCCGCATCCCGGCGGCGAACCTGCTCCCCGGCACCACCGGCCTCAAGAGCGCGCTCATGTGCTTGAACCAGGCGCGCTACGGCATCGCCTGGGGCGGCCTGGGCGCGGCGATGGAGTGCTACTGGACGGCCCTGGAGTACGCCAAGCAGCGCATCCAGTTCGGCGGCCAGCCGATCGCCTGCCACCAGTTGGTGCAGGAGAAGCTGGTGTGGATGGTCTCCGAGATCAGCAAGGGGCAGCTCCTCGCTCTCCAGCTCGGGCGGCTCAAGGACCGCGGGCGCCTGAAGCCCCACCAGGTCTCGCTCGGCAAGCGGAACAACGTCTGGGTGGCGCGCGAGTGCGCGAAGCTGGCGCGCGAGGTGCTCGGCGCCAACGGCATCGTCGACGACTACCCGGTCATCCGCCACATGCTCAACATCGAGTCGGTCTTCACCTACGAGGGGACGCACGACATCCACGCCCTGGTGATCGGCGAGGCGATCACCGGCATCCCGGCCTACAACCCGCCGGAGCGGCAGCCGCGCGAGCCGCGGGCGAAGGCCAAGCCGGCGCCCGAGGAGGCGGAGACGGCGCCGGCTCTCGAGGGCGCCCGCTGATGTCGCTCGACCAGCGCCTCGAGCAGGACTTCATCCGCGTCACCGAGCAGGCGGCGATCGCCGCCGCCAAGACCATGGGCTACGGCGACCGCCACGACTCCGACCGCGTCGCCGTCGAGGCCATGCGGCGCGAGATGGACTCGCTGGAGATGGACGGCCGGGTGGTGATCGGCGAGGGGGAGCGCGACCAGGCGCCGATGCTCTTCGTCGGCGAGCAGCTCGGCGCGGCGCGCGGCAAGGACGGGGCGCTGGCGGTGGACATCGCCGTCGATCCCCTCGAAGGCACCAACCTCTGCGCCACCGGTGCGCCGGACGCCATCGCCGTCCTCGCCGCCGCCGAGCGCGGCGGCCTCCTCTACGCCCCCGACATCTACATGGAGAAGATCGTCGTCGGCCCGACGGCGCGGGGCTCCGTGCACATCGACGCACCCGTCGCCGAGAACCTGCGCAACCTGGCGCAGGCCTTCGGGCGGAAGGTCAGCGACTTGACCGTCGTCGTCCTCGACCGCGAGCGGCACCGGCAGCTCGTCGCCGACATCCGCAATTCCGGGGCGCGCATCCGCCTGATCGCCGACGGCGACCTCTCGGCCGGCATCGCCGCGGCGGTGCGCGGCACCGGCGTGCACGCGGTGATGGGGATCGGGGGCGCGCCGGAAGGAGTCATCACCGCCGCCGCCATGCGCTGCCTGGGCGGCGAGATCCAGGCCCGCCTGCGTCCGCTCGGCGAGGCCCAGGAGGCGCGCGCCAAAGAGCTGGGGACCGACGTCTCCAAGATCTACCGCACCGAGGACCTCGCCCCCGGCGAGCAGATCCTCTTCGCCTCGACCGGCGTCACCGACGGCGAGCTGCTGCGCGGCGTGCGCTTCTTCGGCGGCGGCTCGCGCACCTCGACGCTCTTCATGTCGCTGTCGCGGCACCTCATCCGCTTCGTCGACACCATCCACCGCGAGCAGGTGACGACGCCGGTCCGCTTCGTGTGATCAAGCCCGACCGCTGGATCCGCGAGTGGGCGCGCGGCGGCGGCGTGGACCCCTTCGAGGAGGGGCAGGTCAACGCCGCGAGCTACGACGTGCGGGTCTCCGACCACTGGATCTGCCCCACCCGCGAGCCCGAGGAGTTCAGCGCCCCGCACATCAAGCTCTTCCCCGGTGAGGTGGTCCTCGCCTCGACGATCGAGTACGTCCGCATCCCGCGCACGGTCGCCTGCGACTTGAAGCTCAAGTCCACCCTGGGCCGGGTCTGGATCAACCACTCCCTGGCCGGCTGGTGCGACCCCGGCTTCGAAGGCAACATCACCCTCGAGCTCCAGAACCTGGGCCCCGAGCCCTTCGTCCTCGAAGCCGGCCGCCGCATCGCCCAGCTCATCTTCGTCGCGATGGAGTCCGAGCCCGAGATCGCCTACGGCGACCCGGGCTCCTCCAGCCACTACCAGGGTCAGAAAGGGACGACGAAGGCGCGGGAGTAGGGGCCGGGCGCTCAGCTCCCGAGCTGGAAGGGCGGGACGAAGCCCGCGACGTTCTTGATCAGGATCGCCGGCCGGCCGCTGTCGGCGGCGTCGGCGATGTCGACGCAGCTGCCGTCGTCGTTCATCTGCGAGCGCTTGGTGAAGCCGACCGCCGGCCCCGTGGTGTCCGGGATGTAGGCGTTGCCCCCCTTGAGCGCGGCGATGACGAGCAGGTTGTTGAACGCGGCAGGGGCGGTGATGAACGGGCCGGTCGTGCAGGTGTCGTCGGTGAAGTAGAGGTCGACCACCCGCCCGAACAGTCGCGGCCGCTCGACGCCGAGCGTGAAGAGGACGCCCCCCTCGTCGATCAGCACGTCCTGCGGGTAGAGGAACTCGCCGACGAGCTGCGGCGCGGGGAGGGCGCTGTCGAACACCTGGCGGACCGAGCTCGGCCCCGGCGGTCCCTCGGGCCCCTCGGGGCCGGGCGGGCCCGGCGGGCCGGGAGGTCCAGGCGGCCCCGGCGCGCCGTCCGCCCCGTCGGCGCCGGGCGGGCCGGCGGGGCCCTGCGTCCCGAGCGTGACGTCGATGGCGTAGATCTGGGTCGCGGCCGGGCCGGAGCTCACGAGGAGCACGTAGGTCCCGGAGTCCGTCGTGGCGAGCTGCGCCGCGATCGTCGAGTCGGTCGAGGAGAGCACCGCCAGCTCGTCGAAGCTCCCCCCCGGGCCGCCCAGGAAGACCTGAGGCTCGGCGCCGAAGTTCTCCCCTTCGATCGCCAGCGTGGCGGTCCCCAGGTCGGCCACCACCTGCGTCACGACGAGCTGCGGCGGCGGGTTGCCCCCGCGGTCGGCGCCGGCCGGCGCGACGAAGGCGACGCACACCACGAGAGCGACGCAAGCGGTCCAGCTCAGCTTCCCAGCCATGGCGGCCTCCTCCCTCCAGTCGATCGATGCGGGCGTGGCCGGAGACTGTGGCACGGTGGTCTGAAGGGGTCAACAGGAGGAAGAGAAGAGAAGGTGCTGCGGAGGGCGGGGTCGCCGCCCTCCGCAGCGGTGCTACGCGAGGACTACGCCGAGGAGCCCGGCGCGACCGGCGGGGCCGGAGGCGCGGGCGGCTGGGGCTTCTGCACCGCGCGAACGGGCGGCACGAGAGGCTTGATCCCGAACTCGTGGAGCGCCTTGCTCTTGGTGCCGAAGTGGCTGCGCAGGCCGTGTGCCAGGCGGCTGCGGAGATCCACGCCGCGGGCCTCGGCGCGACGCCGGCTCTCGTTGGTCTCGCGCAGGCGCGCGGTGAACTGGTCCTGCTGGCCTTCGAGGCCGCGCACCTCGGCGAGCCAGCCCTCCAGCTCGGCCTGGAGCGGCGCGAGGTGTTGCATCTCCTCGAGCCGCCCCTTGAGGTTGGCGGCTAAGGTATCGAGCTCTCCGATCAGCTCGGGGAGAGTCTGCTTGGGCATTGTGAGCCCTCCTATCTGAAGCAGCGTTTGGGACGCCGCCGCGGATCACGCGCCGGGCGGCGGGACGGCAAGGGATGCCGGTCCCGTGGCGGCGCCCGCGCGGGCGGAAGGCAGGGCGGACGGCCCCCCCGGAAGGGGAGAAGGCCCGCCCAAGAGGTCGAGGCGCTGTCCCGCGAGGGACGGGCGCGCTCCCACGTGGGCGGCGCGCCGGGCGACGAGGGGCGGTCGCTCCACCACGAGGTCGTGGAGCTTCCCCGCGAGGGGAAGACACGCGCCCAGGAGCTCCGCGCAGATCCCCCGAAGTCCCAGCCGCTCCCCCTCCGGGGAGGAGCTTCCCCCCACGAGGACCAGGCTCTCGCCCGGAAGGTCGAGGCCCTTCCCCGGGGAATCCGCGCCTTGGCGCGTGCGTGGGTGGATTTCGTCAAGAATCGCATGGGAAACGGTCCTGCACATGGCTCTTAGCTCCATTGCTGGCAAATATGATAACACCATGACCACTGTAAATGTCAAGCAGATGACGCCAAGGAGCAGCTTTCACGGCTTGAGGGGACCGCCGCCCTCACGTCGTTCTTCTTTGCGAGAAGAAGACGCACGACTTGGACCGAAGGAGATCCAACATGGCCGACTTGAACGATGCCGTGTCGCGCGCCAACGCCGAAGCCAACGCGATCTTCGGCAAGCTGGCGAAGGCGGTCGAGGCGGCGGGCAGGAAGGGCGGTTCGCTCAACGTGCTCGAGGTCGCCAAGCAGGCGGGCCTCGAGGTCGACGAGCGGGCGCTCGGCTCGCTGCACATCGACCCGGTGATCTTCATCCACCCCTGGCTGCCCTGGCACATCTGGTTCCCGTGGCGCCCGCTCTGGTGCTGGTACTGGCGCCGGCGGTACTCGTGGTACCTCGGCTGTCCGTGGTGGTGGTACCGCTGCTACTGGAAGCCGCCCTGCGACTGATCGCGGGCCGGCGGTCCGGGGAGGGCCGGCAGGCGCCGGCTCCCCCCGGCCTTTTCGCACGGTCAGCGCCGCAGCCGCGCGTCGAGGAGGAGGAACGCCGCGCAGAGGAGCGCGCCGGCGGCCGCCGTCCCGGTCCATACCGCCCGCGGCCCGAGGTGCTGGTAGACCGAGGTGCCGACGATCGGCGCCACCGTGAAGGCGATGGCGAAGGCGAGGGTGAAGAGGCCCATGTAGCGCCCCTCGGCCCGGCCGGCGGCGCGCGTCGCCACCCACCCCTGGAGCATCGGGAAGGAGAGCATCTCCCCCAGCGTCCAGACCGGCACCGTCGCCGCCACGAAAGCGAAGCCCGCGCCGTAGGGCAGGAGGCCGAAGCCGGCGCCGACGAAGAGCGCCCCCACCGCCGCGACGCGCAGCGGCGGCCGGTCGCGCAGCGCGTGCACCAGCAGCATCTCGACGCAGACGATGATCAGCGTGTTGATCCCGAGCGGCAGCCCTACCTGCGCTTCCGAGAAGCCGTGGACGTCGCGCAGGGTCAGCGGGTAGGTGGACAAGAGCTGGAAGAAGACGATCGAGAGGAGCAGCGTCAGCCCCACCACCGCCAGGAACTCGCCGTCGCGCCACGGCGACCCCTCGCCGCCAGGGCGCCTCTCGGTCGCCGCCGCCGGCACCGCGCCGCGCTCGCGGAAGGCCGCCCAGAGCAGCAGCGCCGCCGCCAGACAGGTGCCGCCGTCGGCGAGGAAGAGCCAGCGGTAGCTGTGGACGGCGAGGAACCCCGCCGCCACCGGGCCGATCATCATCCCCAGGTTGGTCGCCAGCCGCAGCAGCGCGTAGGCGCGGGTGACCACCGCGGCCGGCGCCGCGCGCACCATCGCCGAAGCCACC
>DASWHY010000152.1:0-17384 GCA_036397955.1 Thermoanaerobaculia bacterium
CGGCCGCCGCCGTAGACCGGGCAGGTGGCGGCGGTGAAGCGGCCGCGCCCGTCGCCTAGGAGGACGAGGCCCGGCTGCTCGTAAGTGACCCCCTGGCGCGGCGGGCGCTCGAAGACGTGGCCGTTGGCGACGTAGTAGTCCAGGTCGCCGTCGAGGTCGAGGTCGAGGGCCGCGAGGCCGAAGCCCAGGAGGTTGAGCGACGGCGGCCCGAAGCCGGTCTCGGCCGAGTCGTCCTCGAACTGCAGGCCGCCGAGGTTGCGGTAGAGGGTGTTGGTCTCGAAGTCGAAGTTGGTGACCGCGAGGTCGGGGTCGCCGTCGCCGTCGAAGTCGGCGGCGGCGAGCCCCATCCCCGCCTCGGCCATGCCGTCGCGGTTGACCGCGGTGCCGGAGACGAGCGAGACGTCCTCGAAGCGCCCGCCGCCGCGGTTGGCGAAGAGCAGGTTGATCGTCTGGTCGTTGGCGACGTAGACCTCCGGCCGCAGGTCGCCGTCGAGATCGACGAAGAGGACGCCGAGGCCCTTGCCTAGCGGGTCCGCCAGCCCGGCCTCGCGCGCCGCCTCGGCGAAGGTGCCGTCGCCGCGGTTGCGGAAGTAGAGGTCGGGGGCGCCGGTGAAGAGCGAGGGGTCGCAGTACTCGCGGCGGCCGCTCTTCGGGTCGCCGCAGAAGAGCGGCCGCGCCGGGTCGTAGTCGACGTAGCGGGCGACGTAGAGGTCGAGGTCGCCGTCGCCGTCGCCGTCGGCGAAGGCGGCCGAGGAGCTCCAGCCAGGATGCCGGCCGAGCCCCGCCCCTTCCCCCGCCGGCGCGAAGCGGCCGTCGCCGCCGTTCACGAGCAGCGCGTCGCGCCCGAAGCTGGTGACCAGGAGATCCGCGTCGCCGTCCCCCTCGACGTCGGCCGCCACCACTCCCTGGCCATAGTCCCGGGCGGCGTCGCCCGGGATGCCGGCGCCGCCGTCGTCCGCCACCGACTCGAAGCGCACCCGCCCGGCGGCGTCGGGGCCGCGGTTGCGGAAGAGACGGCTCGGGGCGCCGGCCGAGCCGTCCGGCGGGAAGGGGCCGGACTGGACGAGGTAGAGGTCCAGCCAGCCGTCGCCGTCGAAGTCGAGCCAGGCGAGGCCGGCGCCCATCGTCTCGGGCAGGTGCTTCAGCGGCGAGGCGCCGGAGCGGTGGCGGAAGGGGACGCCGGCCGCCTCGGCCACCTCGGTCAGGGCCACGCCGGGGCAGGCGAGCGGGGATTCGGGCGGAGGCGTAGCGGCCCCTGCCGGCAGGGCCGGCGCGAGGGCGATCAGGAAGCCGACGGCGCCGGCCGCGGCTCTCACCGGCCCGCGGGTCTCTTCACGGCCTCGCGGGCCTCGGCCAGCGCCAGCCGCAGCTCCTCCCGCTCCGGGGCGAGGAGCACCGCGCGCTCGAGGGCCTGCACCGCCTCGGCGCGGCGGCCGAGCGCGATCAGGGCGGTCGCCTGGCCGGAGAGCGCCTCCCACCCGGAAAGCTTCTGGAAGTGCGCCAGCGCTTCTCCTGCTGCCTTCTCGGAGAGCAACCGCCACCCTTCGTCGAGCCGCGCCCGCTCGAGCCCCTCGCGGTGCGTCCGCGCCTTCTCCTCGGCGTGGAGCCGCGCGTACTCCCCGAGCTCCCGCCGCGCCCCTTCGGCGTCCCCGGTCCGCTGCAGGAGAAGCCCCAGCGCGTAGCGCGCCCGCACCAGTTCCGGCTCTTGCGCCAGCAACCGCCGGTAGATGGCGATCGCCTCGGCGGCGCGCCCGGTCTCCTGGTAGGCGCGGGCGAGCTCCCCCTGCAGCTCGACGGCGTCGGGCGTGAGCCGCGCGGCGCGCTCGAGGAGGGGAAGCGCGTCGGCATGCCGCCCCTGCCAGAGGAGGAGCCGGGCGAGCTGGTGCAGGGGCTGGACGGCGCCGCCGCTCTCGTCGATCGCGGCGCGGAAGATCCGCTCGGCCGCCTCGACCTGGCCCGACTCCCAGAGCGCCGCGCCGAGGTAGAGACGGGTGGCGATCCGCGGATCGCCGAGCGCGATGGCGCGCCGCAGGTGCTCCGCCCCCTCGGCGAACCGCCGCTCCAGCGCCAGCGCCCGCCCCAGCGCCGCATGCCCCGCCCCCCCCTGCGGCTCCAACGCCACCGCCTTCTCCAGCACCACGATCGCCGCCGCGTACTCCCGCGCCGCGATCCGCCGCTCCCCCGCCTCCCGCAGCGCCGCAGCATCCTGCGCAACGGCCACCGCCGCCAACACACCGGTGAGAAAGAGCGCACTCGCCGTCCTGCCGAACATCGGAGGCGGAGGATACCGCACCACTCCCCCGCCCAGATCCCTCGGCTGCGCTCGGGATGACAGGGCATGGGCTCCACCATCGGTCCCGGGGCCGGGAGGTCCCTGGGCGCAGCGCGGACATCAAGGAGCGCCCGGCGCGGAGGGGAGCCTCCCGGCCCCCCCACCGGAACGACGGCATCTGGTATTCTTCGCTCCCCCGCCAACGCGAATCCACAGCAGCAGTCGATCCCATGACCCGACGCCTAGCCTTCTTCCCCTTCTTCCTCTTCGTCCTTCTCACCACCGCCTGCACCCGCGGCGGCGGCGAAGTCTTCCCCGGCGCCCCCGTCGTTCTCATCTCCATCGACACCCTGCGCTCCGACCACCTCCCCGCCTACGGCTACCAGGGCGTCGAAACCCCCGCCATCGACGCCCTCCGCCGCGACGGCGTGCTCTTCGAGCGGGCCTACAGCCACTACCCGCTCACCCTCCCCTCCCACGCCTCGATCCTCACCGGCCTGCTGCCGCCGGACCACGGGGTGCGCGACAACACCGGCTATACCCTGGACCTGGAGAAGGTCCCGTTCCTGCCGCGCAAGCTGAAGAAGCTCGGCTACGCCACCGGGGGCGCGGTGTCGAGCTACGTGCTGCGCGGCCAGACCGGTCTCGGCCCCGGCTTCGACTTCTACGAGGACTCGATCGAGACCAAGCGCGGCGCGCCGCTCGGCGGCCAGCAGCGGCCGGGGAGCGAGACCCTGCGCCTGGCCAGCGATTGGCTGGGGACCGCGGCCAAGGGGAAGTTCTTCCTCTTCTTCCACATCTACGAGCCGCACACGCCCTACGCGCCCCCCGAGCCCTTCGCCTCGCGCTACGCCGACAAGTACGACGGCGACATCGCCGCCGCCGACGCGATCGTCGGCCGCCTGGTGGCGCGCCTGCGCGAGCTGGACGTCTACGACGAGGCGCTCGTCGTCCTCCTCTCCGACCACGGCGAGGGGCTGGGCGACCACGGCGAGCAGGAGCACGGGATCTTCCTCTACCGCGAGGCGCTCCAGGTGCCGCTGCTGCTCAAGCTGCCGGGCGCGCGCCGCGCCGGCGAGACGGTGGCGGCGCCGGCGCAGCTCGTGGACGTGCTGCCGACCGTGCTCGCGATGGTCGGGGCGCAGGTGCCGGAGGCGGCGCAGGGGAGGCCGCTCCTCGGGCTCGCCGCGGAGACCGCGCCGCGCCCGATCTACGCCGAGACCTGGTTCGCGCGCCTGCACATGGGCTGGAGCGAGCTCACTTCGGTCATCGAGGGGGAGCGGCACTTCATCTCGGCCCCCACGCCCGAGCTCTACGACCTCGCGGCCGATCCACGCGAGAGGCGCAATGTCCTGACCCGGGAACGGCGCGCCTACGCCGCCCTGCGCGACCAGCTCGAGCGCTTCGCCAAGCCGCTCGCCAAGCCCGAAGAGGTGGACCCCGAGACGGCGCAGAAGCTCGCCGCCCTCGGCTACCTCGCCAGCCCGGCGCTCGGCGGCGACGAGGGCGCGCTCCCCGATCCCAAGATGCAGCTCCACGTCCTCGCCGACCTCGAGACCGCCGGCCGCCACTTCTTCCGCCGCGAGTACGAGCAGGCCATCCCGGTCCTCCGCCGCCTGCTGGCCGCGAACCCGCGCATGCAGGACCCGCGCGAGCAGCTCGCCCTCTCCTACTGGCGGCTGGGGCGCTTCGGCGAGGCAGCGGCGGCCTACAAGGAGGCGCTCCGCCTCTCCGGCAACTCCTCGCAGTTCGCCCTCAACCTCGCCGCGCTCTACCAGGAGATGGGACGGCTGGAGGACGCGCGCCGGCACGCCGAGCTGGGCCTGGCGTCGAGCCCCGCGCAAGCGCGCTGGCGCCTGGCCGACATCGCCCTCGCCGCCAAGGACCTCGCCGCCGCCGAGCAACACGCCCGCGCGGCGGTGGTCGAGCGCGGCTCGCAGGTGCAGCCGCTGGTCGGGCTCGCCCAGGTGCTGGCGCGGCGCGGCAAGGTGGGGGAGGCGCTCGGGCTGGTCCGCCAGGCGGAGTCGGAGCTGGCGCGGCGCGAGGTGCGTGAGGACCCCTCCGGTTTCCACTTCGTCTACGGCGACGTGCTGGCGCGGCGGGGGGAGGGCTCGGCGGCGAAGCGCGAGTTCCTGGAGGAGCTCCGCCTCCACCCCGACAACCTGGACGCCCACACCCGCCTCGCCGTCCTCTACGTCGCGGAGGGGAGCCCGCGCGAGGGCATCCGCGTCCTGCGCGAGATGGTGGAGAGGAACCGGTCCGCCTCCGCCTACGCCGCGGCGGTCGAGACCCTCCGCGTCCTGGGCGACGCGCGCGCCGCCGCCGCTCTGCTCCAGCACGCGCGCCGCACCTATCCACAGTCCGAGCAGCTCCGCGCCCTGGCCGGCTAAAGCGAGATGGTCGCCCCCCCCCTCCTCCTGCTCGCTCTCCTGCTGGCGGCGCCGGCGCAGGCCGCGCCGCCGTCCCCCCACCCGACCCCCGAGCAGACGCGCGCCGAGTTCACGGAGATCTGCGAGCGCCTGAAGGCGAGCGACGACCAGTTCTACGGCGAGCGCGCGGTGGTGGGTGGGCGGGTCGAGCTGGCGGCGGCAGGGAGCCATCCCGGACGGCGGACGGTGGCGGCGGCGAACCTGGCGCTCCACCTGCTCCGCGTGGACCGTCCGGGTGAGGCCACCGAGCTCTTGCGGGAGGCGCTGGACGCCGCCCGCCTCTACGGCTTCCCGCCGCCGCTGCGGCTGTCGCTGATCCGCCACCTGGCGCTCGGCTACGTGCAGATCGCCGAGGACGTTAACTGCGTCCACCACCGCAGGGCGGCGAGCTGCGTGCTCCCGGTCGGGCCGGAGTCGATCCACGCCGACGCCCGACCGATCCGCCGCGCCGGCGACCTCTACCTCGAGCTCCTCGATCAGGGAGTGGACGACCCGGCGGTGCGCTGGCTCGCCAACCTGGCGCGGATGCTCGCGGACGACTACCCCGAGGGGGTGCCCGAGCGTTTCCGCCTGCCGCCGAGGGCGCTCGCGCCCGAGGCGCCCTTCCAGCGGTGGCGCGACGTGGCTCCCGCCCTCGGCGTCGCCAGCTTCGACTGGGCCGGCGGCGCGGCGATGGACGATTTCGACGGCGACGGACTGCTCGACCTCGTCTCGTCGAGCATGCATCCCTGCGAGCCGATGAAGGCCTTCCGCAACGACGGCCGCGGCGGCTTCGAGGACGTGGCGCGCCGCTGGGGCCTGGACGGGCAGCTCGGCGGCCTCAACCTGATGCAGACCGACTACGACAACGACGGGCGGCTGGACCTGCTGGTCTTGCGCGGCGGCTGGCAGGGGGAGCACGGCAGGATCCGCCGCTCGCTGCTGCGCAACGACCTCGGCGGTCCCACCGGTCGCTTCGTGGACGTGACCGCGGCGGCCGGCCTCGCCTCCCCCGCCTACCCGAGCCAGGCGGGCGCCTGGGCCGACTACGACGGCGACGGCGATCTCGATCTGTACATCGGCAACGAGGGGACCGCCGACGCCGTCTACCCGTCCCAGCTCTTCCAGAACCAGGGGGACGGCACCTTCCGCGACGTGGCGGTGGCGGCGGGGGTGGCCTTCCCCGGCTACGCGAAGGGAGTCGCCTGGGGAGACTACGACGACGACGACGATCCCGACCTCTACGTCTCCTGCGTCGGTCCGAACCGGCTCTACCGCAACCAGGGGGACGGCACCTTCCGCGACGTGACCGCGGATGCCGGGGTCGCGGAGCCCTCCGGCAGGAGCTTCGCCACCTGGTTCTTCGACGCCGACAACGACGGCGACCTCGACCTCTGGGTCAACGACTACTCGGCCCCGGCGGCGGCCGTCTTCGCTTCCTACATGGGCGCCCCCCCCGGCGCGCCGGGCCATCCGGTGCTCTACCGCAACGACGGGGGGCGTTTCCGCGACGCCTCCGCCGAGGTGGGGCTGACGCGGCCGCTCCTGCCCATGGGCGCCAACTACGGCGACCTCGACGGCGACGGCTTCCTCGACGTCTACCTGGGCACCGGCATCCCGGACTACGAGGCGCTGATGCCGAACGTGATGTATCGCAACGAGGCCGGCGTGCGCTTCCGCGACGTGACCTTCGCCGGCGGCTTCGGCAACCTGCAGAAGGGACACGGGATCGCCTTCGGCGACCTCGACCACGACGGCGACCAGGACCTCTTCCAGCAGGTCGGCGGCGCCTATCCCGGAGACGCGTTCTACAACACGTTGTACGAGAACCCGGCGAGCGGCGCCGCCTGGCTGGTGCTCGAGTTCGAAGGGCGGCGCGCCAACCGCCGCGCGATCGGCGCGCGGGTCGAGGTGGTGGTGCGCGACGGCGAGCGCACCCGCTCGATCCACCGCGTCGTGGGCTCCGGCGGCTCGTTCGGCGCCTCGACCCTGCGCCAGGAGATCGGCCTGGGCGAGGCGGCGGCCATGGAGACGGTGCGCGTGCGCTGGCCGGGGAGCCGCACCGATCAGACGTTCCGATCCCTGCAACCGAACCGCGCTTATCGCCTGATCGAGGGGCAGCCCGAGCCGGTCCCGCAGGATCTGCCGCGGCTGACCCTGAGGAGCACTCCCCCATGAAGCACGCCGTCGCCCTGTCGTTCGCCCTGCTCGCCTGCGCGCCCTTGGCGGCGCAACCGGCTCAGACGCCGCCGTCCGACCCCGCGCACCAGGCCCTGGCCGCGGCGCAGGCCCGCTTCCAGGCCGGCGACCTCGCCGGCGCCATCGCCGCGCTCGAGCCGCTGCGCGGGCAGAAGGACGCGCCGCTCCCGGCCCTTTCGCTGCTCGGCGGTCTCTACCTCGAGGCCGGCCGCGGGCAGGACGCCTACGCCCTCCTCGCGCCGCTCGCCGACCTGCCGGACGCCAACCCGGCGCTGCTCTACAACGCCGCCCGCGCCGGTCTCGCCGTCGGGCAGCCGGAGAAGGGGCGCGGCTACCTCGAGCGCGCGGCCAAGCTCCTGCCGCTCTCGCCGGCCGGCCGCGACCTCGGGCTCACCTACGCGCAGGAGGGGGACTCGGCCGCGGCCTACGCCCTGCTCCGCCCCTGGGCGCTGGCCCACCCGGAGGACCTCGAAACCCGCCTCGCCACGGCCCTCCTCGCCCTCCAGCTCGGCCGCAGCGCCGAGGCCGAAGAGCTCCTCGCCGGCGCCCCGGAGAACGAGCCCAAGGTGCGCCTGCTGCGCGGCAAGCTCCTCCTCGCCAAGGGCGACCCGCGCAACGCGCTGGGGGCGCTCGAGCCGCTCAAGGACCAGCACCCGCCGGAGATGGACTCCGACCTCCGCCGCATGCTGGCCGACGCTTACCTCGCGACCGGCGACTCCGCCGCGGCGATCGCCCTGCTCGAGAAGGGGGACCTGCGCGACCGGGGCATTGTGCTCCTTCTCGCCGAAGCGCTCTACCAGCGCGGCGAGCTCGAGAAGGCCCTGGCGCAGCTCCGCCCCTTCGCCGAGGCGGTGCGCGACCAAGCGGCGCCCCAGCGGGCGGACGCGCGCGCGATCTCCGGTGCCGTCGCCCGCGCCTACGGCCGCATGCTCGTCGCGGCGGCGCGGCACGCCGAGGCCGTGCCGCTGCTGGAGCGTGCCACCCAGCTCCTGCCGAACGACACCCAGGCCTGGCAAAACTACGGCCAGGCGCTGACGGGGGCAGGGAGGCGGGAGGACGCGCAGCGGGCCTTCACCCGCTTCTCGGAGCTGGCGGCGCAGGCCCAGGCGGCGGCCACGGCCGCGGCGGCGGTGCCCAACCTCCCCGACGAGCCGGGGCTCCGCCAAGCCCTGAAGCTGATGGAGCTCGGCCATTACGAGAAGGCGCTCGAGATGACGCAGCAGGAGGTGGCGCGCGCCCCCGGCGACCTCTGGCCGCGGGTGCTGACGATCCGCAACCTGCTGCTGCTCCACCGCCTCGACGAGGCGCTGCAGGTGGCGCAGGACACGCTCCGGCTGGCGCCCGACAACCCGGACGCCGTCTACCAGCGCGGCGTCATCTACCTCGCCCAGCGCAAGCTCGCTGAGGCCGAGGCCGACTTCCGGCGCGCGCTCCAGCTCTCGCCGAGCTACGTGCCGGCGCTGAACGACCTCGCGGTGGTGCTGATGGCGCGCGGCGCCATGGCCGAGGCCAAGGGCCTGCTCGAGAAGGTGCTCGCGATCAAGCCGGACGACGCCGTCGCCGCCCGCAACCTCCAGGCGCTCAAGGCGAAGCAGGAGGGGCGGTCGTAACGCCTTCGAAGACCGCGATCCGCCGCCCGCCCGGGAGCCGCTCGAACCGCTGCCGCTTGCCGGAGGGCCAGGCGACGTCGAGGCGGTCGGCCTCGTCCCGCTGCCCCAGCCCGAAGGCGAGCGCCGGCTCGCTCTGCGACAAGTAGGAGCCGCCGCCAATCAGCTCCTGCGCCTGCCGCCGCCCGCCGGCGGCGAGCGCGACCTTGGCCCCCACGCCCCAGCGGTTGCTGGCGCTCCCCCGCAGCTCCACCACCAGGGAGCGGCCGCCGGCCCCGACGTTCTCGTAGACCTCACACCAGTCGTTGGAGTTGGCGATCGCGAGATCCGGGTCGAGGTCGCCGTCGAGGTCGCCGACGGCGAGGCCGCGGCTCGCCCGCACGACGTCGAGCCCCGCGTCCTTGCGCTCGGCGAACTTCCCCTTGCCCAGGTTCTCGAAGAGCTGGTTCGGCTGGCGGTAGCGGCTGGCGCTCCGCTGCTGCTCGGCGTTGTCGGCGATGTGGCCGTTGGCGACCGCCAGGTCGGGGTCGCCGTCGCGGTCGAAGTCGGCGAAGGCGGCGCCGAAGCCGACCATCGGCAGCGACGGCTCGGCCAGGCCGGAGACGTAGCGGCGGTCGTTGAAGACGAGCTCGCCGAGATTGCCGTAGAGGGCGTTGGTCTCGAGGTCGAAGTTGGTGACGTAGAGGTCGGGCCAGCCGTTGTCGTCGGCGTCGGCGATGCCGATCCCCATGCCGGCCTGGACGTCGCCGCTGGGCTCGAAGGCGACGCCGGAGACGACGCCGACCTCCTCGAAGCGTACCTGGCCGGCGGCGTCGACGCCGCGGTTGCGGAAGAGGAAAAAGGCGGTCGTGTCGTTGGCGACGAAGAGGTCGGGCCAGCCGTCGCCGTCGAGGTCGGCGGCGGCCACGCCGAGCCCCTTGCCGGTAGTGTCGGCGATGCCGGCCTCCAAGGTGCGGTCCTCGAACGTGGCTTGACCGGAGCTGTCGGGGCCGCGGTTGCGGTAGAAGCGGTCGGGCTGCGGGTCGAAGGGGACCGGCGGGCAGTAGACGCGGAGGTTGCGCTCGCGGTCGCCGCAGAAGTAGTTCTTCTCCGGCGTGAACTCGACGTAGGAGGCGACGTAGAGGTCGAGGTCGCCGTCCCGGTCGGCGTCGGTGAAGGCGGCCGAGGCGCTCCACAGCGGGTCGGAGAGGCCGGCGGCGGCGGTGCCGTCGGCGAAGGTGCCGTCTCCCCGGTTGACGAACAGCCGGTCCGCTCCCCAGCCGGTGACGAAGAGGTCGAGGTCGCCGTCGTTGTCGACGTCGCCGGCCGTCGCTCCCATGCCGTAGATGCCGAGCGCGGCGAGCCCCGCCGCCTCGGTCGCGTCGACGAAGCGCCCGGGACCGTCGTTGCGCAAGAGGCGCGGGCGCGGCGGCGGGCCCTCGAAGCCGGGGACGCGGCCGCTGTCCACCCAGTAGACGTCGAGGTCGCCGTCGCCGTCGTAGTCGAAGAGGGCGACGCCGGAGCCCATCGTCTCGACCATGAAGCGCTCGCCGAAGCCGCCGTGGACGTGACGGAAGGCGAGCCCCCAAGGCCGCGAGACCTCGCGGAAGCGGATATCTCCGGCACGCGCGGGATGAGCGGTGAGCAGCGCCGAGAGCAGCGCGAGTGCGGGAGCGGCGCGCGCGGCGCGGCGGGCGCGGCTCAGGCCGGCCTCCGCCCGGACTCCCCGGCGAGAGCGCGCAGGAGCTGCGCCGCCGGCTGGTAGCCCGGGTGGCGGAGGAGGAGCCGCTGCAGCCGCTCGGCCGCCGCCTCCGGCCGTCCCTCCAGCCGCTCGAGCAAGGCCCAGCCGAGGGCGACCGGCGGCGCCTCGGGGCCGAGCATGCCGCTCGCCCGCTCGAGCGCGGCGCGGGCGGCGGCGCGGTCGCCGGCGTCGAGCGCCAGCAGCGCCAGGGTGAGCCAGGCCTCCGCCTCGCCGGGCGCCAGGCGCGCCGCCTCGGCGGCCAGCGTCTGGCCGCGGGCCGGGTCGCGCGCCGCCCCCGCCCGCCGCGCCCGCTCGACCAGCACCGCCGCCAGCTCGCGCTGCGCCGCGGGATGCCCCGGCACCAGCCAGAGCGCCCGCCGCAGCTCCCGCTCGGCGCCGGCGAGGTCGCCGCGCCGGCGCAGGGCCGCACCGAGGTTGAGGCGCGCGCGCTGGAAGTCGGGGGCGAGGCGGGCGGAGGCGGCGAAGGCGCGCTCGGCGCGCGCGGCGTCCCCCTCCCGCTCCGCCAACCTCCCGGCGACCGCCCAGGCGAGCGCCGAGTCGGGGTCGGCCGCGAGCGCCGAATCGACCGCGGCGCGCGCGCCGGCGAGGTCGTCCCGCGCTTCGAGCGACATGGCGGTCGCGGCCCACTCCTCGGCCAGGTTGCGGCTGGGGGCGTGGTCGCGGAGCTGGGTCGCGGCGAAGCCCGCGGCGAGGAGCGCGGCAAGGCCGCCGAGAGTCTTCCAACGGCGCGCGCGCGCCGCGTCGATGATCCAGGCGATCCCGCCGCCCGCCAGCACGGCGAGCGCCGGCACCAGCGGCAGCCGGTAGCGCGAGGAGACGACGATGGCGACGCAGGAGGCGGCGAAGACCAGAAGGTAGACCGCGAGCGCGGGCGGCAGCCGCCGCCCCCGAATGGCCGCGACCAGCCCGCAGAGGGCGAGCGGAAAGAGGAGGGCGAAACCGGGCAGGAAGCGCAGCAGCGCCGATCGCTCGCGGAAGAAGTAGAAGCTGTGGCTCTCGCGGATCTCCTCGTCCTGGAGCAGCCACACCGCCTTGCGTCCGACCGCCGCCAGCACCGCCCCCGGCCGCTCCCGCGCCTCGGCGAGGAGCCGGCGCGTGTACCAGCGCTCCTGCGCCGCCGCACCGGCGACGCCGCGGCGGGCGGCCTCGCCGCTGAGCAAGTCCCAGGCGCCGCCGAGCCGTGCGGTGGGGACGCCCGGCGCGCCCGGGCGGTTCCCCATGTAGAGGTTGAGCCCGCCGTACCCCTGGATCGGCAGCCAGCTCCCGCTGGCCTGCCGCACCGCGACGAGGACCGGCAGGACGACGGCCAGCGCCGCGGCGGCGAACGCGCCGGCGGCGAGCGCGCGGCGCGGGCGGCGGCGGTCGAGGAGCAGGACGAGGGCTAGCGCCGGGACGAGCGCCAGGGCGGTGGCGCGGGTCACCGCGGCGAGCCCGACGCAGAGGCCGGCGGCGGCCGCCGCCGCGACCGACGCCGCCGGCGTCGCGCCCGGCCGCAGCAGGCACCAGAGCGCCGCGATCAGCAGGACGGTCAGCAGCCCTTCGGCGAGGAGGGAGACCTCGACATAGACCAGCGGCCCGTAGAGCGCCAGCAGGAGCCCGGCGGCGAGGCCGGCGCGGCGGTCGTCGAAGAGGCGGGCGGCGAGGAGGGCGGCGAAGACGCAGAGCGCGGCGCCGAGCGCAGCCTGGACCAGCCGCACGGCCGCGAAGGAGCCGTCGAAGAGCGCCAGGAGCGCGCCCAGGAAGTAGGGGTAGCCCGGGCCGTGGGTGGGGACCGCTGGCCAGCGCGCCTCGCCGCGGGCGATGCTCTGTGCCCAGAGCAGGAACTCCAGCGAGTCGAGCTGCGGGAAGCGGAAGAGGGCGGTGCGGCCGAGCTGGACGGCGGCCGCGGCGCGCACCAGGAAGGCGAGCCCGGCGACGGCCGCCAGCCAGCTCCGGGGGAGGCGCGCGGCGGGCGCCGCCGACGGCGCCTCGGGGGCGGCGGCGAGGGGCGCTGCCGCCCGGCGGGAGCGCGCGGCGCGCCGCTTCTTGCCCATCGGACGGGCGAGCTTAGCAGGCGTATAGACTCCGCTGGATGGTCGCAGTCCCCGCCTGGCTCGCCGTCGCGCTGGGCTTCCTCTGGGCGTGTTCCACCCCGCAGCCCGCCCCCGCCGCGCCGGTCGGGCGGGAGCCGTCGGCGGCGGCGTTGGCGGAGCGAGTCGCCGCGGCGCGGGCGCGCAGCCGCGCCCTCCCGCCCACGGCAAGCGAGGCGGAGCTCGACGCCCTCTTGACCCTCCAGCTCGGCGACCCGGCGCGCTTCGCGGCCGATCCCGCCTTCCGCGCCCGCGTCCTCGAGCTGCTGCCGCGGGCGCTCGATCCGTCGGCGGCGCCGGAGGTCCGCGCGCGCCTGCTCGCCAAGCTCAACCGCATCCCCGGCTTCGACTTCGCCGCCTCGGAGCGGGTCGAGACCGCCTGGGGGGCCGCGCCGCGGGCGAGCGCGGCCCGCGAGGACCGCTACGCCCCCGGCCTCCGCTTCGCCGACGAGACGGCGGGGCGGCTCGTCGCCTCGCTCTACTCCTTCCCCTCCGATCTCATCGAGCGGCCCGAGGCCGAGGCACTCCTCGCCGCGGTGCGGGCGCTCGACCCCGGGCGCACGCTCCTCGCGCTGACCGACCTGCCGCTCGCCGGCGGACCGCGCCTCGCCGTCCTCCCGTCCTACGGCCGCCCCTACTCCCCCTGGCCGCGCGACCCGCTGAGCCTGGTCCGCGCCGCCGGCGGCGAGGTCGTCGTCCTCACCCGGCCCAACCGCCAGCCGACGCGCGAGGAGGACCTCTGGATGGGGCGCGAGCTGGTGCAAAACCTGCCGCCGGAGGTGGACGGCGGCTGGGGGCACGTGCGCTGGACGGCGGCGCCGGTCCCCTTCCACAACGGCCAGGTGCTCCTCGCCGGCGGCAGCGCCTGGATCAGCCTCCACGCCGTCGAGCTGCGCGCGCTCGAACGGCTCGGGCTCGAGCGGGTGCCGGTCGAGGAGCTCGGCACCGCGGCCGGCGTGGACCGCTACATGGCGGCGGTCGCCGCGGCCGCCGCCGAGCTGGGCGCGCTCTACGGCCGCCCGGTCCGCTTCGTCCATCCGCTGCCGCAGGAGCTGGCGCCGGCCGGCCGCCCGGCGCTGCTGCGCACGCTCGGCGGCGGCGCGGGCTACGACCTGGACTCGCTCCTCACCCTCCTCTCGGCGCCCGGCGGCGGCCTGCGCGCGCTGGTCGCGGACTTCGCGCTCGGCCGTGCGGTGATCGCGCGCACGACGGCGGCGGAGTGGGAGGCCTTCCGCGCCGCCTACGGGCTCGCCCCCGAGGCCGACCGCCTCGCCGCCGCCCTCGCCCCGGCGCAGGAGAGCGCGCGCGCCGCGGCGCTCCAGGGGTTCCTCGACGCGGTCGCGGCGCACCTCGCGCGGCAGGGGATCGAGGTGGCGCGCCTGCCGCTCCTCCTCGTCCCCGTGCCTCTCCTCGCCGACCCGCGGGGGATCGGCCACCCCGACTTCCGGATCACCTGGAACAACGTCGTCGTCGAGGTGCGCGACGGGCGCCCGCGCGCCGAGGGCTTCGCCGCGCTCCTGCCGGCCGGCGACCGCCTCGCCGAGGAGGCCTTCGCCCGCGCCGGGACTCGCCTCGACCTCCTGCCGCCGCTGGTGCGCAGCGTCATCCTGACCGGCGGCTATAGGTGCGCTTCGAACCATTTGAGAGAAGGCACCGCTGGTGAGCGGCGATCGGCGGGGGTCGACTGAGCGGCTGAGCTGCTTTCATCTTTACTGCGTTGATTCCGTCTCCCTCACCCCTGGCCCCTCTCCCACATGGGAGAGGGGGACGTTTGCCTGGCCATGCGCGAGCCCGAGCCGCGGCTTTCGGTGTCGCGTTCCTCGCGCTCGCTTGCCCGGCCGCGGGGGAGCTCCGCTTCCGCGAGGCCGCCGAGCGCTGGGGGCTCGCCTTCCGCCACCACCACGGCGGCTCCGGCCGCTACTACTTCGCCGAGACCAACTCCGGCGGCGTCGCTCTCTTCGACTACGACGGCGACGGCGACAACGACGTCTTCTTCGTCGACGGCGGCGTCCTGCCCGGTTACGCGGGCGAGCCGCCGCGCTCGCGCCTCTTCCGCAACGACGGCGGCCGCTTCGTCGATCGGACCGCAGGCTCCGGAGTCGCCGTCGCCGCCTACGGCATGGGCGCCGCCGCCGGCGACGTGGACGGCGACGGCGACCTCGACCTCTACGTCACCGCCTTCGGCCGCGACCAGCTCTTCCGCAACCAAGGGGACGGCACCTTCGCCGACGTCACCGCCGCGGCGGGCCTCGGCGACCCGGAATACAGCATGTCGGCGGCCTTCGCCGACGCCGACCGCGACGGCGACCTCGACCTCTACCTCGCCAACTACGTCGACTTCACCGTCGAGACCCACAAGCCCTGCGCCGGCGCCGACGGCGTGCGCGGCTACTGCAGCCCCGGCGAGTACGAGGGCATCCCCGACCGCTTCTATCTCAACCGCGGCCCCGACAGCTCCGGTCAAGCCACCTTCGAGGAGGCCGGCCCGCGGCTGGGCCTGCCGCCCGATCGCGGCAAAGGGATGGGGATCGTCTTCGCCGACCTCGACGACGACGGCTGGCCCGACCTCTATGTCGCCAACGACACGACGCCCAACTTCCTCTTCCGCAACCGCGGCCGCGATGCATCCGGTAGACCCAAGTTCGAGGATGTCTCGCTCGTCTCCGGCGCCGCGGTCAGCGCCGAGGGCCGGATGGAGGCGGGGATGGGAGTCGACGCCGGCGACTACGACGGCGACGGCCGGCTCGACCTCGTCGTCACCAATTTCGCGCAGGAGACCAACGCCCTCTACCGCGGTCTCGGCGGCGCCCTGTTCTTCGACGCCCGTTTCGTCTCGGGGATCGCGGAGCCCTCGTTCCCGATGCTCGGCTTCGGCGTCGCTTTCGCCGACCTCGACCAGGACGGCGACCTCGACCTGGCCGTGGCCAACGGCCACGTCCTCGACCGCCCCGAGCTGTTCGGCTCGCCGAGCCCGTACGCGCAGCGCAACCAGGTCTTCGAGAACCTGGGCGACGGCCGCTTCCGCGAGGTCCTCGACGCCGGGCTCGACGTCGTCCGCGTCAGCCGCGGCCTCGCCGCCGGCGACCTCGACGGCGACGCCGACCTCGACCTCGTCGTCGTCAACTCGAACCAGCCGGCCGAGGTGTACGAGAACCTCGCCGGCGGCCGCTGGCTGGCGGTCGAGCTGGTGGGGCGGGAGAGCAACCGCTTCGGGATCGGGGCGCGCCTCGAGCTCGAGGCGGGCGGCCGCCGGCAGGTGCGGGAGGCGCGGACCGCCTCGTCCTACCTGTCGCAGAACGCGCTGACCGTGCACTTCGGCCTGCCGGCCGCCGCGGCCGGGGTGGACCGGCTCCTCGTGCGCTGGCCCTCGGGGCGCCGGCAGCGGGTGGAGGGTCTGCCCGCCGGCCGGCGGCTCGTGCTCTTCGAGTAGCTACTCCGAGACGAGGAGGCGCCGGTTCGCCGGCAGCCCTTCGAAGCGCTGCCGTTTGCCGGAGGGCCCGCGGACGGCGACGCGGTCGGCGGCCGCCGCGCCGGCGAGCCCGAAGTGGAGCGTGAGCGCGTTCTGCGACAGGTACGAGGAGCCGGTCTTGACCTCGCGCACCTGGCGCTTGCCCGCCGCCTCGACCTCGACGCGCGCGCCGATCCCGTTGCGGTTGCTGGCGCGCCCCAGCAGGTCCACCGCCAGCCACGGCCCGCCGCCCAGTCCCTCGTAGACCTCCGACCAGTCGTCCATGTTGACTACGGCGAGGTCGAGGTCGCCGTCGCCGTCGAGGTCGCCCGTGGCGAGGCCGCGGCTCGCCCGCACCACGTCGAGCCCGCTCGCGCGCTCCTCGCGGAAGCGGCCGTTGCCCAGGTTCTCGAAGACCTGATTGCGCTGCTTGTACTGGCTGCCGGCGCGGAACTGGTCGGCGTTGTCGAGGATGTGGCCGTTGGCGATCGCCAGGTCGAGGTCGGCGTCGTGGTCGAAGTCGGCCCAGACGGCGCCGAACGCCACCTCGTGGAGCGAGGGCTCGGCGATGCCGGCGGCGAAGCGGCTGTCGGTGAAGAGGCCGCCGCCCAGGCTGCGGTAGAGCGCGTTGGTCTCGAGGTCGGAGTTGGCGACGAAGATGTCCAGCCGGCCGTCGCCGTCGTAGTCGCCGAAGTCGACCCCCATTCCCCCTTCGGGCACGCCGCGGTCGGAGAGGCTGGTCCCCGAGACGAGCGAGACGTCCTCGAAGCTGCCGTCTCCGCGGTTGCGGTAGAGGAAGTTGGGGGTGGCGTCGTTGGCGACGTAGAGGTCCGGCCAGCCGTCGTCGTCGAGGTCTCCGGCCACCACCCCCAGCCCGTTCCCCTGGTCCTCGGGCAGGCCAACGGCCTGCGTTGCGTCCTCGAACTTCCCGTCGCCGCGGTTGCGGAAGTAACGGTCGGGCGCCCCGATGAAGCGGTGCGGCGCGCAGTAGCTGACCAGCCCGCTCGCCGGGTCGCCGCAGGCGCGGTGGACGTCGAGCCGGTAGTGGACGTAGTTCGTGACGTAGAGGTCGAGGTCGCCGTCGCGGTCGAAGTCGGCGAAGGCCGCCGCCATGCTCCAGAGGTCGTCGCCGGCGCCGGAGCCCGCGGTGACGTCGGCGAAGGTGCCGTCGCCCTGGTTGCGCAGCAGGCGATCGGCGCCGAAGACGCTGACGAAGAGGTCGAGGTCGCCGTCGCCGTCGACGTCCCCCGCCGTGGCGCCGGCACCGTAGCCGGCGACGAGCAGGCGCGCCGCGTCGGTGACGTCGACGAAGCGCCCGGGGCCGTCGTTGCGGAAGAGGCGGCTCTTGGGCGGCTCACCGGTGTAGCCGGGGAGCGGCGCGGCGTCGACGAAGAGCAGGTCCTGGTCGCCGTCGCCGTCGTAGTCGAAGACCACGACGCCGCCGACGACCGTCTCCATCATGTGGCGCTGCCCGCTGCCGCCGTGGTGGTGGCGGAAGGCGAGCCCCCAGCGCTCGCTGACCTCGCGGAAGCGGATCGCCGCCGCGGCCGGCGCGGCGGCGGCGAGGAGGAGGGCGAGGAGGAGCGGGAGGCTGCGGCGGAGCAGGACGGCTAGGCGCGAAGGCCTTCGCGCCGGGCGCC
>DASWHY010000153.1:0-6532 GCA_036397955.1 Thermoanaerobaculia bacterium
GGCTGCCCTCCCATCGTGGCTTAAGTGTTTCTCGACAAACCACTTATACCACTTGGAGCAGCCCTTTTCTGACTCTATGGTGAGAAATCCGGGTTAGGGGGCCACCGTGCGTTAGCGCCGAAGCCGACCCCCGCTAACCAGCCACTCCCTCTCCCAACCAGGACCCGCGAAGCGGGCGCGCCTCTTCGCGGGCCGGTTGGCCCGGCATCTCACGCGGCACTATCCGCCCCGAGCGGCCTCTTAACGGAAAAGCTGCAACGGCACCACCACCCCGGTGACTCCGTCCTGGTACTGCCCGACGAGTTGGCGCCCGTCGGGGGAGAGGCGGAGGTGGGCCACGCCGGTGGTGCCAGCGGCGGTGGTGATGGTGAAGGACAGACTCGCGCCCTGTAGCCCGCCGTTGCCGACCGCGGTGACGCCGAGGAGCGGGTTGTTCTCCTGGATCGTCAGCGCCGAGCCCTGCTGCGCGATGGCGTAATTGAGCCCGGTCGGGCTCTGCCAGTAGCCGGCGACGTTCGGCGGCTGGAGAGGCATGTCGGCGAAGCCGGCGTCGTCGCCCTCGTCCTCCTCCTCCCGTCCCAACTGCGCGGCCATCTGCCGTTGGAGCTCCTTGAGCTGCTCCTGCGTGCGCAAGAGCTCTTGGCGGTTGAGGTTCTCCGGCTCCGGCGTGAGACCTCCGCGTTCGATCGCCGGGGGGTCGTCGCGCCCGTCGTCGCGCCGCGGGCCGATGACGTTGGCCTGCACGAGGATGGCGATCAGGCTGCCGACGGCCGTGACCATCCCCGCCACGGCCGTGATGCAGCCCGGGATCGTATGGAAGAACCCTCTCTGCTCGTCGCCGGCCACTTCGCCTCCGACAGGGTACGCCCCAAGTTGCGGTGGTGCCGCGGATTCTAGCCTGCTGGCGAGGCGCAGGGGAAGGAAGTTACGACAGGGCCGCGGCGATCTCGACCGCGTTGACCGCGCCGCCGCGCGTCAGGTTGTCCATCACCGCCCAGAGCCAGTAGCCGCCGGCGCCGCCGGTCTCCTTGCGCACGGCGCCGACGACCACCTTGTCGCTGCCGGGGACCTCGATCGGCCCCAGGCGCTTGGGGTCGTCGGCGAGCTCGATCTGCGGATGCTCGGAAAGCGCCCGGCGGATCGCCTTCGGGCCGGGGTCGGCGGCGCAGCGCAGGTAGAGGCTCGCCGAGAAGGAGTGGAAGACCCCGCCCTGCACGACGTTGAGCGACACCACGGGCTCGCCGCGCAGTACGGCGGCGAGCTCGGCGGCGATCGGCTCCAGCGGTCCGGGGTGGGGGAGGAGGTTGAAGGCCAGCTGGTGGCCGAAGATCGGCGACGGGCGGCGGGCGGTCATCGTCACGATCTGACGCGTCTGCTCGAACATCTCCTCGAGCCCCGGCTGCCCCTGCATCGAAGCGGGCTGGACGAGGGTCGCTACCGCCTCCTCGACGCCGACGGCGCGCAGCGGCCAGAGCAGGTGGGCAAGGAGGATCACCGCCGGGTGCGGCGAGAGCACGACCGCGCCGCGCTCGGCGGCGGCGCTGTTGACCCCGGCAACGACCGGGACGCCGTCCTCGGCCGTGGCGTCGAGGGAGAGGACGATGGCGGTGACGCCGGCGGAGCGGTCGCCCAAGAGCCGCCGGGTGGCCGCCGCCGGGCCGCAGAAGAACACCACGTCGATGCCTTCGAGCGCCTGCGGGTCCCAGGCCTGGACGAGCGCCGGCTCGCCGGCCGCTTCGGTGAGCGCGCCGACCTCCTCGGGGTCGTCGGAGAGGAGCCGCACCTCCGCGGCGGTCAGCTCCGGCCGCGCCGCGAGCGCCTCGCGCAGCTCCTTGCCGAGGAGGCCGGTGGGGTGGACGATGGCGCAGCGCGTCACGGCGTCTCGGGGGGCGGGGGCAGGGCCGGCGTCTCGGCCGCTCCCTTAGGCGTGAAGGCCGGAGGCGCCGGACGGCGCCGGAGCTTGCCGGCGAGGTAGGCGATCGGCCCGGAGAGGGTGTAGAGCACCGAGATGACGAGGAACGTGGCCGGCGGGTGGAGCGCCAGCACCACCACCACCGCGGCGACCGGCAGGAGCACCCGGTAGCTCCAGCGGCGGCGCGGGTCGATCTGCTTCGGGCTGCGGTAGCGGATCGTCGAGACCATGAGCGCGCCGACCAGGACCAGCGCCGCGAGCATCAGCGCCTCCAGCCACGGGCGCCACTCCGGGTCGGGAGCGAAGAAGAGGATCGAGCAGATCGCTCCCGCGGCGGCGGGCGTCGGCAGCCCGACGAACCAGCGCGCGTCGACGATCCTCTTCTGCACGTTGAAGCGGGCGAGACGGGTGGCGGTGCAGACCAGGAAGAAGAGCGGCGCGAGCCACCCCACGCGGTGCCATTCGCCGTCGCCGGCGAACCCCCAGAGGTAGGCGAGGAGGGCGGGAGTGGCGCCGAAGGTGACGACGTCGGCGAGCGAGTCGTACTCCTTGCCGAACTCGCTCTCGGTGCCGGTCAGGCGGGCGATCCAGCCGTCCAGGCTGTCGAGCACCGCGGCGGTGAAGACCATGAGCGCGGCGCGGGTGAAGTCGCCGCGCAGGCCGGTGACCACGGCGTAGAAGCCGAGCAGCATGTTGCCGATCGTGAACAGGCTCGGCAGCAGGTATGCGCCGCGGCGGGGGACGCGGCGCAGCCGGCGCGTCGGGCGGCGGTCGTCGCCGCGCCCGGGCGGCTCGCGGTCGGCGGCGATCATCCGCCCGCGCCCCCCGGCGGCTCGGCCATCGTCGTCTCGCCGTTCCGCACCCGGTCACCCTTCGCCAGCAGGACCCGGTACCCCTCCGGCACCAGCAGGTCCACCCGCGAGCCGAACTTGATGAGCCCCATCGGCTGGCCGCGCTCCACGCGCTCCCCCTCCTTCAAATAGCAGACCACCCGCCGCGCCAGGAGGCCGGCGATCTGCCGCACGCCGACCAGGTCCCCGTCGGGTCGCCGGATGACCGTGAGGTGGCGCTCGTTGATCCGGTCGACGTCGCGCTTGAAGGCCGCCACCTTGCGGCCGGCGGCGTAGCGCGAGACGACGACCTCGCCGCCGACCGGCGTGCGCTGGGTGTGGACGTCGAAGACCGAGAGGAAGGTGACGACGCGGTGGTAGGTGCCGGGGCCGACCTCGGGGTCCTCGACGCGGTCGACGAGGGTGACCAGGCCGTCGGCCGCCGCGATCACCGTCTCGTGGGGGCCGCCGAAGCGGCGCGCCGGGTCGCGGAAGAAGAGCAGGACGAGGAGGCCGGCGACGAGGGCCGCGGCGGCCCAGCCGGGGCGGCGGAGGAGGGCGAGCGCCCCCGCCAGCAGCAGGAAGGGGAGGACGAAGGGTAGGGACTCGCGGGCGAAGCGCAACGGCCTAGGCCGAGACGCGCGACTCGCGGTGGCTGCGCACAATGCTCTCCATGCGGTCCTTGAGGGCCAGCTTGTGCAACTTGATCCGCTTCTCCTCGATCTCGTCGTCCTGGGAGAGCATCGATTTGTGGTTGATCTCGGCGAGCCGCCGCTCGTACTCCTGATGCTCCTCGGACAAGCGGCGGAACTCCTCGTCCGTCTGCAGCAGCTCCTCGCGCACGTCGTCGCGGCTCATCATCGTCAGCGGCCTCCTCGTTTTGGCTGGGGCGCCCGGGCCGGACGCCTGGATGGGTGAAAAAATTGGGCGGGCGCCCGGATCACCGGCGCACCGGCCTGCGGTCACGGCCGCACCGGGTTCCCCGAAGGGAGAAGCGGGCCGTGGCGCGAAGCGTGGAAGGCGGGTTCAGCATGCCTCGGGTCGGCTGGCAGGATAGCACGCTCACTGCACCCGCAGCGAGGCCGCCACGCGGATCACCGATTCCGGCACTCCCGCCTCCTTCCACGCGGCGAGGTCGTCGGCGCCGAGGGCGCGCGTCAGGGTCTTCTTGCGCAGGGCGTCTTGCAGGCCGCTCTCGTCGGTCCCCTTGGCCATCAGGGCCTTGATCTCGCTCAGGGCCGCCTCCGGGGTGATCGGGGCGCTGGCGCCGCCCGCGGCGGCCGCGCCCGGCGCGCCTCCCCAGGCCGCGCGCAGGGTGGGATCGGCGAGGGCCTTGGCGAAGGCCTCGGCCAGCGCGTCGCTCATCACCTCGTTGGCGTTTTCGCCGCTGAACTTCTTGCCGTAGCGGCTGGCGTCGCCCGTGTAGGTGCCGGAGGCCTGGGTCTTCCCCGACCGGTCACGGAGCTCGAAGTCCAGGGTGGTCTCCGCGCTGTAGGTGGCACCCACCGCCTGGTTCGTCTCTTCGATCATGAAGCGGGTGATCTTCCCGACCAGCAGGACGCCCGCCTCGCCGGGATCGCCGAGCACGAAGCTCCAATCGCGCGCCTGTTTGGCGAGCGAGGCCTCGACGAAACGGGCGACGTCGTTGGTCGCCCGCAGCTCGACGCGCTGATCGTCGTCACCGGTCCGGTTGCCGATCACGGCCGGGTCGGCGAGCCCCCGGTCGTCGGTGATCAGCAGGGCGGCGGTGACGCCGCGCATCTCCGAGGTCGGCGTCGCCGAGGCCTCGGCGACCGCCGTCGTCGGGGCGTAGACGAGCGGGATGTTGGGGCTGGGGCTCTTCTTGGCCGCTACCGCAGCGGGGAAGAGCGCGACGAGCGCCAGCCACGAGAACGTCGCACATCGACGGTTCCTTGCGTGCATCCGATGACCTCCTCCGGTTGACGGGATGGCGACTCACTGTATCTCGAAAGTTCGCCTGCGGGCGCGAGGGCACGCGCTGTCCTCTAGTTACGAACTTCTGTCCGCGGTGTACTGACTTCGGTCCGCGACGTACTGAATTCGCCTGGCGGAAGGGTGGCTGCTGTCCTCTAGTTACGAACTGCTGTCCTCGACCTACGCGCTTTGCGCGGCGATCTGGTGGGTTCGGCGGTCAGCAGGCCGTCCGCTGTCCTCTATGTACTGACTTCTGTCCCCGATTTACTAAGTGCTGTCCTTAGCGCCTCGATCTACTGGTTTCGTCTGTCGCGGTGGCCGTTTCTGTCCGCGAATTACTAACTTCTGTCCTCGATCTACTCACTTCGTCCGCCGACCCACTCGGTTCGCCTTGCCGACCTGCTCGCTTGGCCTACAGCTCCAGCGCGTAGACCAGCGCGTCGGAGCCGTCGCGGTAGTAGGCGCGGCGGCGGCCGTTGGGCTCGAAGCCCAGCGACTCGTAGAGCGCGATCGCCGACGTGTTGTCCGGCCGCACCTCGAGGAAGCAGCTCGAGAAGCGCGCGGCGCGCAGGCGGTCGAGGCCGGCGTGCACCAGCGCCCGGCCGACGCCGCGCCGCCGCTCGCCGTCCGAGACCGCCAAGCGTAGCAGCTCGGCCTCGTCCACGCCCTGACGGAACGAGACGTAGCCGGTGGCCGGAGCACCGGCGCGGCTCGCCACCAGGATGAAGGAGCGTGGATGGCTCAGCTCGTGGGCCAGGATGGCCGGCGGCCAGGGATCGGGGAAGGAGTGGTCTTCCAGCCAGACGATGCGCGACAGGTCGGCCTGGCCGGCGAGGCGGATGGCGGGGAGGTCGTCGTACGCCGCCAGCATGGCCTGGAAGTTTATCGCCGCTGCGTCTTAGGCGCGCCCGGCGTGGTCACCGCCGGCGGGCGGGCGTAGAGCGGATCGGTGAGGAGCGCCGGGTCCCAGTCGAGGGTCAGGCGCGGGAGGAGGCTGAGTGCGATCGGCGCGAGCGGGCCGGGTTCGTAGAGACGCGGGGCTTCGGATGCGGCAGACCACTCGGCGAGGTGGGGAAGCGCGGCCATCACGCCGAAGCCGATGATCGCCACCGGAGCGCGCGCAGCCAGTGCCGCCGCAGGCACCGTTTCGGCCTCACCGAGCGCGCGCGGCGGGTCGCCGGCAAACGGCTGGACGGTCCATTCGCCGCGCAAGGCGTCGACTGCAGCCAGCACCTCCGCCTCACAGCACGCTGCTGCCGCCGCCAGGACGAGCAGCGTCGGCAGCGCGGCCGCCGGTACACCGAGCGCCAGGTGCAGCCCGAGCGCGGTCGCCAGCCCCACCCGCAGCCCGGTGAAGCTGCCGGGCCCGCGGAGGGCGACAATGCCGCCCAGCCCTTCGCGCTCCACCCCCGCCTCGGCCAGCACCTCGTCGATCATTTGCAACAGCCGCTTCGAGGAGCGCGAGATGGCCTCCGAGCGCGCCGCCAGCACCTCCCCGCCGCGCCCGAGCGCCACGCTCACCGTCGGCGAGCCGGCGTCGAGCGCCAGCACGGGCGCCGCGGGATCGGGGGCCGGCGTCATGCGCCGCAGTATAGGCAGGCGGCGCCCGCCCGCCGCCGCGGCGGGCTCTTATACTCGGCCCGTGCCCCCCACAGCCGCGCTCACTCCCATGCTCCGGCAGTACCTGGAGGCGAAGGCGGCGCACCCCGACGCCCTCCTCTTCTTCCGCATGGGGGACTTCTACGAGCTGTTCTATGAGGACGCGGTGCGCGCCGCGCCGCTCCTCGAGGTGCAGCTCACCGCCCGCCACCGCGGCACCGCGAGCGAGGCGCCGATGTGCGGCGTGCCGCACCAC
>DASWHY010000154.1:0-4911 GCA_036397955.1 Thermoanaerobaculia bacterium
TCGCGTTTTACGAGGGGCCGACGGTGAAGTGGGTCAAGCGGCTGGCCTTCGAGGGGGTCAACGCGCAGCTCATCTCGACGACCAACCACATCGCCACCCACCTCGACTCGCCGATCCACTTCTACGACCCGGGCCCGGACATCGCCGGCATCCCGATCCAGACGCTCTTCGGGCCGGCGTGCATCGTCGACCTGGCGGGCCTCGGGATCGGCGACTACCAGATCTACGGCCCGGAGCACTTCGAGGCCTGGGAGGCGAAGACCGGCATCCGCATCGAGCGCGGCGACATCCTCATCATCCACACCGGCTACCATCGCTTCTACAACGAGGACTGGTACAAGGCGAAGCGCTGCACGGTGCGCGACGTCGTCGAGGAGAGCGCGCACGAGCCCGACCTGCCGCGCATCTTCCTCAAGCACCCCGGGCCGCAGTCCCGCTTCGTCGATTGGATCCTCGACCGCGGCGTCCGCTGGCTGGCGGTCGACTGCATCGCCGCCGACCACCCGTTCAACACCAACGTCCGCCGCGCCCGCCCCGACCTGGTCCCCGAGGTGGAGCAGGCCATCGGCATGTCGCTCGACGAGGCCTTCCCCTGGCCGGCCGACTACCAGTGCATGCACGTCAAGCTCTTCCCGCACGGGGTCTTCCACGCCGAGAACGTCGGCGGGCAGATCGACGAGGTGCTGGACCAGAAGGTCTGGCTCGGCTGCTTCCCCTTCCGCTTCAAGGGCGGCGAGGCGGCCTTCGCGCGGGTTGTGGCGTTCGTGGAGGAGAAAGCGTGATCGAGGCGGCGAGCTCTCCAGTCGGCGCTCGGCTCAAGCGGAACGAGGACCCGCGCCTCCTCACCGGGCAGGCGCTCTTTGTGGACGACGTGGAGCTGCCGGGGATGCTCCACGCCGCCTTCCTGCGCAGCCCGTACGCCCACGCGCGGCTCGGGCGGATCGACGTCGCGCGGGCGCGGGAGATGCCGGGGGTCGTCGCGGTCTACACGGCGGACGACCTCGGCGCCTATTGGAAGCCGGCGCCGCTGCTGGTGCCGCCGCCGCCGGTCGCCGGCATGGTGTTCAACGAGCGGACCCAGGTGCCGCTGGCGAAGGGCAAGGTGCGGCACGTCGGGGAGCCGGTGGCGGTCGTGGTGGCCGCCAGCCGCTACCTCGCCGAGGACGCGCTGGAGACCATCACCGTCGAGTACGAGGCGCTGCCCGCCGTCGTGGACCTGGAGGCGGCGCTGGCGCCCGGCGCGGCGCTGGTGCATGAGGACGTGGGCTCGAACCTCGCCGCCCACGTCGCGCAGCGCAAGGGGGACTACGCCGCGGCGAGAGCCGCCGCCGACCTGGTGCTCCGCCGCCGGCTCTGGTACGACCGCGGCACCGCGGCGGCGATCGAGAACCGGGGGGTCGTCGCGCAGTGGGACGCCCGCGCCCAGCGGCTCTCGATCTGGGACACGACGCAGGCGCCGATCCCGGTGCGCAACGGCCTCGCCGCCATGCTCGGCCTCTCCGAGCACCAGGTGCGCCTCGTGGCGCCCTTCATCGGCGGCGGCTTCGGCCCCAAGATCATGATGTTCTACCCCGAGGAGGTGGTCGTCCCCTGGCTGGCGCTGCGGCTGGAGCGGCCGGTCAAGTGGCTGGAGGACCGGGCGGAGAACTTCGTCGCCACGACCCACGAGCGCGGGCAGCTCCACGACGCCGAGATCGCGCTGTCGCGCGAGGGGTTCATCCTCGGCCTCCAGGACTCCTTCCTCCACGACACCGGCGCCTACGACCCCTACGGCCTGACCGTGCCGCTCAACAGCCAGTGCACGCTCCTCGGGCCCTACCGCGTGCCGGCCTACGACAGCGAGTTCCGCGCCGTCTTCACCAACAAGACGATCGTCACACCCTACCGTGGGGCCGGGCGGCAGCACGGGGTCTTCGTCGTCGAGCGCCTGCTCGACCTGGCGGCGCGCGAGCTGGGGCTCGACCTGGCGGAGATCCGCCGCCGCAATTTCCTCAAGCCCGAGGACTTCCCGGTCGACAACGAGATCATCTACCAGGACTTCGCGCCGCTCGTCTACGACAGCGGCAACTACGAGCCGATCCTCGACAAGGCGCTGGCGATGATCGGCTGGGAGCGGTTCCGCCGCGAGGAACAGCCGGCGCGCCGCGCCGCCGGGCGCAAGGCGGGCATCGGCGTCGTGGCCTACGTCGAGGGGACGGGGATCGGCCCCTTCGAGGGAGCGCGGGTGCAGGTGCAGACGAACGGCAAGGTGACGGTCGTCACCGGCATCGGCACCCAGGGCCAGGGGCACTACACCGTCTTCGCGCAGATCGCCGCCGAGCAGCTCGGCGTGGCGGTCACGGACGTCGAGGTGGTGACCGGCGACACCGACCAGTTCCACTGGGGGACCGGCACCTTCGCCAGCCGCGGCGCGGTGGTGGCGGGCAACGCCGTCCACGAGGCGGCGAAGGACGTGCGGCGCAAGGCGCTGCGCCTGGCGGCCGAGGAGCTGGGGGTGGGGGAGGAGGAAGTCGAGCTGGCGGAGGGAACGGCGCGGGTCCGCGCCGACGTTGCGCGCTCGATCGGGCTCGGCGAGCTGGCCAAGCGCGCCAACCCGATGCGCGGCGCCGTCAAGCCCGGCACCGAGCCGGGCCTCGAGGCCACCAACTACTTCGGTCCGCACCGCGGCGCCACCGCCAGCGGCGCGCACGCCATGATCGTCGAGATCGACCCCGAGACGATGCAGGTGGAGGTCGAGAAGTACGTCGTCGTCCACGACTGCGGGCGGGTGCTCAACCCGCTCCTCGTCGACGGCCAGGTGCACGGCGGGGTGGCGCAGGGTCTCGGCAACGCCTTCTACGAGGAGCTGGCCTACGACGACAACGGGCAGCTCACGAACGCCTCGTTCATGGACTACCTGCTGCCCACCGCCCTCGACGTGCCGCGCATCGACGTCGGGCACGAGGAGACCGTCTCGCCGCTCAATGCCCTCGGCACCAAGGGGGCGGGCGAGGCGGGCGCGATCCCCACCGGCGCCCTCTTCGCCCAGGCGGTCGAGGACGCGCTCGGAGTGCCTGGCCTCGAGATCCTGGAGATCCCGCTCAAGCCCAGCCGCCTGTGGGAGCTGGTGGAGGCGGCGTCCCGCGCATGAGTAGCGCATAGAGCGCGAAGGCGACGCCGAAGCCGACGAACCAGGCATAGTCGTAGAGGAAGCGGACGGCGGGGATGACCAGACCGATGAGCGCCGCGGTCACCCCCGCCGCCAGCGCCGCCAGCGCCTTCCAGTTCCAGCGGCCGTAGATGCCGTCGCGGGAGTAGAGGTCCGGCAGCGACAGCCGTCCCCGCCGCACCAGCCAGTAGTCGGCGATGAAGATGCCGGCGATCGGCCCCAGGAACCCGGAGTACCCCACCAGCCAGCCGAAGATGTAGGTGCCGTAGTCGGCGAGCAGCTGCCAGGGCCGGATCGCGATCCCGATCACCCCGGTGAGGAGGCTGCCGGCGGCGAAGCCGATGCGCCGCGGCCAGAGGTTGGCGAAGCCGTTGGCCGGCGCCACGACGTTGGCGGCGACGTTGGTCGTCAGGGTGGCGACGAGCACGGCGAAGAGCGAGACGAGGACCACCACCGGGCTCTCCAGCCGCGAGAGCAGCGCCACCGGGTCCCAGATCGTCTCGCCGAAGACCAGCACCGAGGCCGAGGTCACCGCCACGCCGATGAAGGAGAAGGCGACCATCGTCGGCGGCAGGCCGAGGAGCTGCCCCAGCGCCTGCGCCCGCTGGCTGCGCGCGAAGCGGGAGAGGTCCGGGATGTTGAGCGCCAGGGTGGCCCAGAAGCCGACCATGGCGGTCAGCGCCGGGACGAAGAAGGCGAAGAACTCGGCCGGCGTGGCGAAGCGGCTGGGGCGGGCGAGGATCGGCCCCAGGCCGCCGGCGCGCCAGGCGGCCCAGGCGAGGAGGGCGAGGCCGGCGGCGATCAGGAACGGCGCCGCCCAGGCCTCCAGGCGCTTGATCGAGTCGCTGCCGCGCACCGCGATCCACATGTTCCAGGCCCAGAAGACGGCGAAGGCGATCCAGACGCCGCCGGGCACCCGCTCCCAGGCGGGCACCGCGGTCTTCAGCATGATGTGGATCGCCTGGCCGCCGATCCAGGTCTGGATGCCGAACCAGCCGCAGGCCACGAGCGAGCGCAGGAGCGCCGGCACGTGCGCCCCCGAGGTGCCGAAGGAGGCGCGCGCCAAGACCGGGAAGGGGATGCCGTAGCGCGTGCCGGCGTGGGCGATGGCGATCATCGGCGCGAGCACGATCAGGTTGCCGAGGAGGATGGTGAGCATCGCCTGCCACCAGCTCATGCCGCCGTCCACCAGGCCGGCCGCCAGCATGTAGGTCGGGATGCAGACCGAGAGGCCGATCCAGAGCGAGGCGACGTGGTAGACGCCCCAGGTGCGCTGCTCGATGCGGGTGGGGGCGAGGTCGGCGTTGATGAGGCGGGGGTCGGACGGGAGCTCCGTCGGCTCGACGAGGCCGTCCGCTGTTTCGCGCATGCGCCGGACACTACAATGGGCGCGTGCCCGAGGCCGCGCCGTTCACGATCGCCGCGGTGCAGGCGGCGCCGGTCTTCCTCGACCGCCAAGCGACGCTGGAAAAGGCGTGCGCGCTGATCGCCGAGGCCGGCGCGGCGGGGGCGCGCCTCGCGGTCTTCCCCGAGGCGTTCCTGCCGACCTACCCGTTCTGGGTCTGGTCGGTGCCGGCCGGCGACACGGCGACGCTGCGCGCTCTCTACGCCGAGCTGCTCGACCAGTCGGTGGCGGTACCCGGCCCGGAGACGGAGCGGCTCGGGGCGGCGGCCCGCGCCGCCGGGGTCGCGGTGGCGATCGGCATCAACGAGCGCAACGCCGAGGCGAGCGGCTCGACGCTCTACAACTCGCTGCTCTTCCT
>DASWHY010000155.1:0-4031 GCA_036397955.1 Thermoanaerobaculia bacterium
CGCCGGTCTCGTCGAAGTAGAGGCCGGAGTGGACGCGCAGCGGCACCCGATCGAGCGCCGCGGCGAAGCCGAGCTCGGCCGGCGCGGTGTAGACCGGGTTGCTGTCGAGGACGAGGAGCGTCTCGACCCGGCCGGCGCGCAGGTCGCGCACCAGCTCGGCGAGCGAGGCGAGGTGGTCGACCGGCGCCGCCTCGACGGGCGGCGTGAAGGTGACCGTGGCGCCGGCGTTGCCGAGCGCCTGGTTCATGGCGTGGGCGAGGACGTGGACCGCGGGCCGGGCGTACTCGCCGGCGACGACGAGCGAAGCGCCGGCGTTGGCACGCAGGTCGTCGGCCACCGCCGCCACCCAGCGGGCGAGGCGCGGGTCCCGCGGCGCGGGCACCGGCACTCCGGCCGCGCCGGCGACCCCCAGCCGCGCCGCCAGCGCCAGCGCGAAGGCCTCCACCTCCGCCGGCGGCACGGCCAGCCGGTGGTCGGCGAGGGTGCCGGTCGAGGTCGGCGAGCTCTCGACGGCGTAGAGCCGGTTCATCTCCGGCTGTCCTCCGCGCGGCCGGCGCCGGGAGGCGAAGTCGCGGGCGTAGCGCACGGCGCCGGGGCCTTCGCAGAGCGGGTCGGCGTCGAGGGTCAGGACGACCCGCGCGCGGGTGAAGTCGTAGACCGCCTCGAGCGGGCTGCCGAAGGCGCGCGCCGCGGCGGCGCGGGCGTGGTGCGGCGCCGCCGGCTCCCAGCGGTGCCAGCGGGCGGCGGGGAAGACGCGGCCGACCTCCGCGAAGAGGGCGGCCAGGCTCGGCGAGGTGACGGCGCCGGTGAGGAAGCGGAGCCCTTCGCCGCCGAGCGCCTGCTGGGCGCGGGCGCGCGCCCCCAGCTCCTGCACGAGGGCGCTCCAGGTGGCGATACGGCCGGCGCGCGCGATCGCCTGCGAGCGCTCGGGGTCGTAGAGGGTGAGGACGGCGGCCTGCGCGAAGGCGTCGGTGGCGCCGAGGCTCGCCGGGTGCTGCGGGTTGCCCTCGATCTTGGTCGGACGCCCGAGGTGGCTCTCGGCGAGAACGCCGCGCGCCACGCCGGCCAGGGTCAGCGCGGTGGCGAAGAAGAGCGGCCGGCCGGGGACCACCTCCTCCGGCTGCCGGACGTAAGGGACGATCGTTTCGAGCGGCTGCTTGGTGCAGGCGGTCAGGCCGGCGAGGGCGAGCGAGGCGCCCGAGAGCTGGAGGAAGCGGCGGCGCGACAGGCCGTCGTCTTCGAGCCACTCCGAAGCCTGGCGCGGGAACTCGCGGTGCATCAGGTCCGCGAACTCCGGCGTCGCGGCCAGCTCGTCGAGGCTGCGCCAGAAGTCGCGGCCGCGCTTGCCGACCAGGCGCCGCCGCACCTCGGCGACCTCCAGCCGTCCCGTCCCCGCGCCCAACTGCACCAGACCGTCGCTCGTCATTCGTCCTCGCGCCCTAACGGTGGCAGACCGAGCAGCTGGTGAGGCTCTTGACGTCGTACTCCCGCACCAGCCGCGCCTGCATCGCTTCGAAGTCCGCCGGCGGCCGCCACTTCATGTTGAAGACCTCCGCGCGCGGGCGCAGCCGCTTGCCGGGGTCGCGGTGGCAGTCCAAGCACCATTCCATCTGCAGCGACGCCGTCTGCCGCATCAGTGGCATCTCGTCCACCTGGCCGTGGCACTCGGCGCAGCCGATCCCCTTGGCGACGTGGATGGCGTGGTTGAAGTAGACGTAGTCGGGCAGGTCGTTGACCCGGTTCCAGACGATCGGCGTGCCGCTGCGGTAGCTCTCGCGCACCGGCTCGAGCAGGTCGGCGTCGGTCCAGATCTGCCGGTGGCAGTTCATGCAGGTCTCGGTCGGCGGGATGCCGGCGAAGGCCGAATTCTCGACCGTGGTGTGGCAGTAGCGGCAGTCGATGCCGAGGCCGGCGACGTGGTGGTCGTGGCTGAAGGGGACGGGCTGTTTCTGGATGACGCCCTGGCCGGTGGCGTAGGCGGAGCGCAGCAGCGTCGACCAGAGCCAGAGCAGCACCGCGAGGAAGGCGACCGCCCCGAAGATGCTGACCTTCGCGATGGTGTTCGTGCTGCGGTGGAAGATCTGCATCCGGCGCGCTTTCCCTCCCGCCGTGGCGCAGCGACCTTATCGAAGCACCCCGTTTGTGACAACCGTCACAAGCTCCGCGGGATGGTAGCGAAAGGCACACGACCGCGCAACGGGGGAGCGCGGGAGGTCAATCGGCGAGGAGGGCGGCGAGGTCGAGGGCGAGGTCGGGGATGAGCGGCGTGGTCGCGCGGTCGCCGGGGCGGAAGGTGGCGGCCAAGTAGTACTCGAGGGCGCCGGCGGCGAGGCGGTAGACCTCAACCGCCTGCCGCTCGTCGTCCACTAGCCAGCATTCGCGGACGCCGTAGCGAGCGTAGAGGGGGAGCTTGCCGACGCGATCGTGGGCGGCGGTCGACCGGGAGAGGATCTCGACCACCAGGTCGGGCGCGCCGCGGATCCAGTCCTGGACAATGCTCCGCCTCTCGTCGAGCACGACGAGGAGATCGGGCTGCAACGCGGTCATCCGAGAAAGGACCACATCGAGAGGAGCGAGGAACACCTCGCCGCGACCGCGCACGGCAGCCTCGAGAGCGCGCAGCAGACGGCGCAGCAGCCGCTGATGGCGCACCAGCGGCGAGCTCATCTCGACGAGCTCCCCCTCGATGAGCTCGTAGCGCTTGCCGTCGTCGGGCATCCGCGAGAACTCTTCGTAAGTGAGCGGTCGAGCAAGGGGCGTTCTCATGCCGTCGATTTTAGCGCCAGCGCGTTCTCACTGGACATAGACGGAAAGCGCCCGCCGAACTTTGCAGCCGCAGTGCTAGGCTCCGCCCCATGCCGGCCGTCACCATCGCCTACGGAGCGCTGCTGATCGCGCTCGGGGCGGGGTTCTACTTCGGCACCGGACAGGGGAGCGTCACAGCGCTCATCCCCGCCTTCTTCGGCGTCCTGGTCGTCGTCTGCGGCGTGCTCGCGCGGCGCGAGCGGATTCTGAAGCACGCCATGCACGCCGCGGCGGGGCTCGGGCTCCTCGCCTTCCTGGGCGGCCTTCCCGGCCTGCTCCGCGCCTGCGCGCTCTTGGGCGGCGGCGAGGTGGCGCGGCGCAACGCGGTCCTCGAGCAGGCGGCGATGGCGCTCCTCTCGCTCGTCTTCGTCGTCCTCTGCGTCAAGTCGTTCATCGACGCGCGCCGCGCCCGCCGTCCTCTCTAGAGGTCATTCGCCGCAACCCGCGGCGCCGGTACTTCTCCGCAACCCCTTCGCGCACAGTCACTTCCGGCGATCACGCCGCCCTGGCACCGCGGTTGCTCCCGCCGCCGCGCCAGCACCGTCCCTACGACGGGCAAGGAGAAACGAACCATGAAGCGCTCCATCGTCGCGCTCGTCCTCTTGCTCCTGGCGGCCGTCCCGGCGGCGGCCCAGCGGCACGGCCGCTATCGCGGCGGCGACCCCGCCGACCACGCCCTCCGCCTGCGCGTCGGCGGCTTCGTGCCGGAGGGGGACTCGTCCTACTGGGACGAGAAGGCGCTCGACTTCAGCGGCGGGGCCGAGGACCTGGAGGACTTCTCCTTCGGCCTCGACTACCGCCTCGACGTCACGCCGCACCTCTCGCTTCTCTTCGCGGGCACCGCCTACGAGGGCGAGACCGACCAGCACTACCTCGACTTCACCGACGGCGCCGGCAACGACATCGTGCACACCACCCGGCTCGAGATCGCGTCGTTGACCCTCGGCGCCACCTTCCACTTCGTCGGCCCCGAGGCCGTGATCCGGCCCTACGTCGGCGCCGGCGGCGGCCTTTACAGTTACAGCTTCGAGGAGTCCGGCGACTTCATCGACTTCAACCCGCCGCCGGAGGAGATCTTCTCGGGGACCTTCATCGCCGAGGGGGAGACCTTCGGCTACTACCTGCTCGCCGGCCTCGAGGTGCCGGTGAGCCGCAACGTCGCCCTGTTCGCCGAGGGGCGCTGGCAGCGCGCCGAGGACGAGCTGGGGGACGACTTCGAGGGCTTC
>DASWHY010000156.1:0-1875 GCA_036397955.1 Thermoanaerobaculia bacterium
GTCGGGCTCGCGCGCCACCAGGCCGTCCGACTCCAGCGCCGCCACGAGGCGGCTCATCGTCGGCGCCGTCACCTGCTCGGCGGTGGCCAGCTCGCCCAGCGTGCGCGGGCCGCCGAAGGCGACGACCGAGAGCGCCGAGGCGCGCGCCGGCGAGATGCCCAGCGCCGCGTCCTCCCGCCGCAGCCGCCGCAGCAGGTGGATCGCCGCCGCGTGCAGGCGGACCGCCAGCTCCAGGCTTTCGTCTTCGCCCGCCCCGCTTGACTTCCTCCGCGCCACGGCCTAAATTTAGTTAGCCTAACTAACAATGTCAAGAGGAGAGACGACGATGAACGGCAGCGAGGCGACGGCAGCGGCGGGGTTCGGGCTGGTGCGGATCGGGCAGATCGCGGTCAACGCGCACGACGTCGAGCGGGCCACGGCCTTCTACCGCGACGCTTTGGGCATGCGCTTCCTCTTCGCGGCGCCCGGGCCCCTGGCCTTCTTCGACTGCGGCGGCATTCGCCTGATGCTCTCCCGCGCCGAGAAGCCGGAGTTCGACCACCCGGGCTCGATCCTCTACTTCAAGGTGGACGACATCCGGGCCGCGCACGCGGCGCTCGCCGGCCGCGGCGTCCGGTTCGAGGGCACGCCGCACAAGGTGGCGAGCCTCCCCGACCACGACCTCTGGCTGGCCTTCTTCCGCGACTCCGAGGACAACTTCCTGGGGTTGATGAGCGAGGTGCCCCGCCCGTAGAATCCGCCTCCCGCCGCGCCCCGTCCGGGGACCGAGCTACGAGAGAGAGGGATCTCCGATGGAATGGGCCTCCGACCCGCAGGTCTGGATCGCGCTGCTGACGCTGACGGTGCTCGAGATCGTCCTCGGCGTCGACAACATCGTCTTCATCTCCATCCTCGCCGGGAAGCTGCCGCACCATCAGCAGGCCCGCGCGCGCCGGCTCGGCCTCGCCGTGGCGATGGGGACGCGCATCCTGCTTCTCCTGTCGATCGTCTGGGTGATCCGGCTGACGCGGCCGCTCTTCACCGTCTTCGGCCAGGAGATCTCCGGCCGCGACCTCATCCTCCTCCTGGGCGGCCTCTTCCTGCTCTACAAGGCGACCCACGAAATCCACGACAAGCTCGAAGGCGAGGAGGGGCACGCCAGCGCCCGCGTCGGCGCCACCTTCGGCGCGGTGATCGTGCAGATCGCGCTCCTCGACATCGTTTTCTCGCTCGACTCGGTGATCACCGCGGTCGGCATGGTCGACCAAGTCGGCGTGATGATCGCGGCGGTGGTCATCGCCGTCGGCGTCATGCTCTTCGCCGCCGGCCCGCTCGGCGAGTTCGTCCACCGCCACCCGACGGTGAAGATGCTGGCCCTTTCCTTCCTGCTGCTGATCGGCGTCTCGCTGCTCGCCGAGGGGCTCGACCAGCACATCCCGAAGGGGTACATCTACTTCGCGATGGGGTTTTCGGTCTTCGTCGAGATGCTCAACCTGCGGCTGCGGCGAGTCGCCAAGGAGCCGGTCCACCTGCGCGAGCCCTACAGCGCCGGCAACGGCGCGCCGCCGCGTACCGCCTAGACCTAGCGTCCCGTCGCGCGGTCAAACCGCGGTGACGGAAACCCGGTGCCAGGCGTTGTTGGCGTAGCCCTTGGCGTTCCAGACACTCTCGAGGCGCTCGGGCTGGAGCTGCGCGGCCGAGTCCAGCGCGCGGACGACGAGGCTGTGGGTGCCCGGCGCGAGCTCGACCTCGCCGCCCCACAGGCACCAGGCCCAGCGCTCGCCGCGGAGGATCTCGCAGCGGGTCCAGGACAGGCCGCCGTCCCCCGAGAGGTCCACCCGCTCGACGGTGCGGCCGCCCCCCGCCATCGCCCAGCCGGCGGCGGTGAGCCTCCCG
>DASWHY010000157.1:0-4306 GCA_036397955.1 Thermoanaerobaculia bacterium
CGAGGTGGCGAGGATGAGGGGGATGTCGAAGAGGCTCTGGTGGTTGGCGAGGAAGACGTAGCGGCCCGCGGGATCGAGCGCCGGGTCCATCTCCGCCCGTACCCGCACCGCCGCGGCGGCGAGCAGGCCGCGCGACCAGAGGCGCGCGACGAGAAAGGACCCGGCGCCGCGCGGCGGGATGAACGCGACCGCTATCGCGATCACCGACAGCACCGCCGTGCCGAGCACCAGAAAGGCGTTGCCGGAGACGGTCGCCACCGCCGTCGCGAGGCGCGCGGCGAGCGTGCGGCGCGGGTTGTCGGGGTGCACGGGCGCGCATTCTCTCACCCTCCCGCCGGCCCGCCGGCCGGCACCACCATTGCTAGACTCCTCGCCCGATGGGCCTCCCCGCGCGCTTCGCGCGCCGCTTCCGCTTCCTCCGCCTGCTCCGACTCTCGCTCGTCGCCGGGGCGCTCTACGACGCCGGGTTCGCGCTGCTCCTGGCGGTGCGGCCGGACCTCCCCGCCGCCTGGCTCGACCTCCCCCTGCCCGGGGAGCGCTTCTATCTCTGGACGCTGGCCGTTCTCCTCACCATGCTCGCCGCGCTCTACCTCGAGGCGGCGCGCGACCCGCGCCGCTACAGCGCGGTGATCGCCGTGGCCATCGGCGGCCGGTTGCTCGCCTGCCTCGTCTTCCTCGCCGTGGCCCTGCCCCGCCCGGACCTCGCCGGGCTGCTGCCGCTGTCGGCGGTGGACGGCGCCTTCGCCCTCGGCCACGCCCTCTTCTGGTGGCCGATCCGCTCGTGACGGCGCGGCTCTTCGCGGAGCGCACCGGCGAGCTGGCCCTCCTGACCGGCCGCGCCTTCGCCGCCATGGTCCGCCCCCCCTACGACTGGCGGGAGTGGATCCGGCAGATGGAGCAGATCGGCGTCCGCTCGCTCGGCGTGGCCAGCATCACCACGATCTTCACCGGCATGGTGCTGGCGCTCCAGACCGCCTACAGCCTGCCGTCGCTCGGCATCAAGTACTACATCGGCTCGGTGGTCTCGAAGTCGCTGGTGCGCGAGCTGGGCCCGGTGCTGACGGCGCTCATCGTCGGCGGGCGGATCGGCGCCGGCATGACCGCCGAGATCGGCACCATGAAGGTGACCGAGCAGATCGACGCCCTGCGCTCGATGGCCGCCGACCCGGTCAAGAAGCTGGTGGTCCCGAAGCTCGTCGCCACCCTGGTCATGGTGCCGGCGCTGACGATGATCGGCGACTTCCTGGGCATCCTCGGCGGGCTGGTGGTGGCGCGCGTGCAGCTCGGTCTCCCCGCCGGGCTCTATCTCAATGACGTCCTCGACTCGCTCACCTTCGGCGACGTCTTCTCCGGCCTCGGCAAGGCGCTCTTCTTCGCCTACTTCATCGCCATCGTCGGCTGCTACAATGGCCTCACCACGCAGGGGGGGGCCGACGGGGTCGGCCGCGCCACGACCAACACCGTGGTGCTGGCGGCGATCCTGGTCCTCGTCGCCGATTTCTTCCTCACCAAGCTCTTCTACCTCGTCGCCTGAGTCGCCGCGGAGGTCCGGTCCTTGCAGGAAGCGCTCTACCAGGTCCGCGGTTTGGTCAAGCGGTACGGCCGGCGGACGGTCCTCGACCGCATCGACTTCGACGTCTCGCGCGGCGAGTCGCTGGTCATCCTGGGGCGGTCGGGGAGCGGCAAGAGCGTGACCCTGCGGCAGCTCAACGGCCTCGACAAGCCGGACGCCGGCACCGTCATCTTCGACGGCCAGACGATCTCCGACATGGAGGAACGGGAGCTGTTCGCGGTGCGGCGGCGGATCGGCATGCTCTTCCAGGGGGGCGCGCTGTTCGACTCGATGACCGTCTTCAACAACGTCGCCTTCCCGCTGCGCGAGCACAGCGGGCTCGAAGAAGAGGAGATCGCCGAGAAGGTGAAGCAGCAGCTCCAGATGGTGAAGCTCAGAGGGGTGGAGCAGAAGATGCCCGCCGATCTCTCGGGGGGGATGAAGAAGCGGGTGGCCCTCGCCCGCTCGCTCGCCCTCGAGCCGGAGGTGATGCTCTTCGACGAGCCGACGACGGGGCTCGATCCGATGACCTCCGCCACCATCGGCAAGCTGATCCGCGGCATCCAGCAGCAGCTCGGGGTGACGGCGGTGGTGGTGACCCACGACCTGCACCTCGGCCGCGCGGTCGGCGACCGCGTCGGCTTCCTCTCCCGCGGCCGCTTCGCCTTCCTGGGCGGCTGGGAGGAGGCGGACGGCACGCGGCACCCGGAGTTCGCCGCCTTCCTGGCCGGGCGCGAGGAAGACGAGGAGGACGAGGATGCCGCGTAGGGTCGGCCGCGAGCTGAAGGTGGGACTGCTGGTGCTGGCGGCGGTCGCCGTGCTCGCGCTGAGCGTTTTCCTGATCGGCGACCGCAACAACCTCTTCGCGCGCAAGAATCGCTACTACATCGACTTCCAGAACGTCTCCGGGGTGCGCGCCGGCAACCCGGTGCAGCTCAACGGCGTCGATGCCGGGACGGTCGAGGAAGTGGTGCTCCCCGAGGACCCGGCCAAGCGCTTCATCCGCGTCTGGATCACCGTCGAGAGCCGCTACGCCGACCGCGTGCGGGCCGACACGCGGGCGCGCATCAAGACCCTCGGCCTCCTCGGCGACAAGTACATCGAGCTCACCTCCGGCTCGCAAGGGCTGCCGCGGGTGCCCGAGGGCGGGCGGATCGAGCCCGCCGCGGCGACCAACGTCGACGCCCTCCTCGCCTCGGGCGAGGACGTGATGGCGAACGTGGTGGAGATCTCCGCCTCGCTCTCGACGATCCTCGGGCGGATGGAGCGCGGCGAGGGGCTCTTGGGCGACCTCACCGCGGACACCCCGGGGGGGCGCCGGCTGCGCGAGTCGATGGTCGGCACCTTCGAGAGCGTCGAGCGGATCGCCGAGAGGGTGGAAACCGGCAAGGGGCTCCTGCCACGGCTGCTCAACGACCCGGCGCTCTCGGACCAGTTCGGCACCGCAGTGGACCGCCTGGAGGGGCTGATCGCGCAGGCGCAGAGCGGCCCCGGGCTCCTCCCCGGCCTGATCAACGACCCCCAGACCAAGGCCGAGTTCGACCAGACGCTGGCGACCGCCCGCCAGGTGGTGCAGGACCTCCAGGAGTTCTCGGGCAACCTCCAGAAGCAGGAGGGGCTCCTGCCGCGCCTGGTCAACGACGAGGCCTACGGCCGCGCGATGAGCGAGGAGCTGCGCGGCTTCGTGCGCAACTTGAACGACGTGGCCGACAAGGTGAACCGCGGCGAGGGCGCGGCCGCGAAGCTGATCAACGACCCGGAGATCTACGACGCGGTCAACGACATCCTGGTGGGCGTCGACGAGTCGCCTCTCCTGCGCTGGCTCATCCGCAGCCGGCAGAAGAAGGGGATCGCGAAGCGCTACGAGGACGCGCAAGGGCAGGGGCGGGAGGCGACCCCGACCGAACAGATACCCGCTCCCACGACAGAACCACCCCTTTGATGACATCCGCCTGACATGTCCCACGTCCTGGTCACCGGCGGGGCGGGCTTCATCGGCTCCCACCTGGTCCGGCGCCTGCTCGGGCGCGGCGACCGCCTCACCATCCTCGACGACTTCAACGACTTCTACGACCCGGCGCGCAAGCGGCGCAACGTCGAGCCCTTCCGCGGCCGCCCCGACGTGCGCCTGGTCGAAGGGGACATCCGCGACGCCGCGCTGGTCGACGGCCTCTTCGCCTCCGGCCGCTTCGACGCCGTCGTCCACCTGGCGGCGCGCGCCGGCGTGCGGCCGAGCCTCGCCGAGCCGGTGCTCTACGAGGACGTCAACTGCATCGGCACCCTCCGCCTGCTGGAGGCGGCGCGGCGGCACGGCCCCGCGACCTTCCTCTTCGGCTCCTCCTCCTCGGTCTACGGCATCAACGAGAAGGTGCCGTTCGCCGAGGACGACCCGGTCGAGAAACCGATCAGCCCCTACGCCACCACCAAGCGCGCCGGCGAGCTGCTCTGCTTCAACTACCACCACCTCTACGGCCTGCGCACCGCCTGCCTCCGCTTCTTCACCGTCTACGGGCCGGCGCAGCGGCCGGAGATGGCGATCCACAAGTTCACCGACCTGCTGGCGCGCAGGCGGCCGGTGCCGGTGTACGGCGACGGCGGCAGCCGCCGCGACTACACCTACGTCGACGACATCGTCGACGGCGTCCAGGCGGCGCTCGACCTCGCCCCCGGCTTCGAGATCGTGAACCTCGGCGGCGCCGACACCACCGCGCTGGCCGACCTGGTGCGCTGGATCGCCGAGGAGCTGGGGGTCGA
>DASWHY010000158.1:0-5456 GCA_036397955.1 Thermoanaerobaculia bacterium
CGGGGAGACCCTCCAGGCCTCGCCGTCCGCCGCCAGAGTCGCGGCGTCCACCGCGCCCCGCACAAAAACCACCCGGCAGCCGAGGAAATGCTCCCGCAGGAGGTCGCGGAGGACGGGCGGGCCGGCGATGGGCTTGACGGCGACGGCGCGCCTCTCCCCCACCGCCACCGCGCGCAGGCAGCCGAGCGCGGCGGCGGCTTCGAGCGTCGCGGGCGCCGGGCCGGCGGGTGCCAGCTCCAGCCACCCCACCCGCATGCCTTCGGCCCGCGCCGCCGCGAGCAGCGCCGCGAAGGGCTCCGGGCCCTCCTCCACCCGCAACAGGTGTGGCGTCTTCACCTCTCGCCGTCCTCTTCGGGGTAGAGCAAGATCTCCCGCCGCTCCTCGCGGAAGGCCGCCTCGTCGGCGGGCCAGCTGGCGATCCAGTCGGCGAGGAGGCCGGCGTTGCCGTCGAGGCCGCGGCGCAGGGCGTCGCTGCCGGCGAGGAGGTCGATCGCCGGCCGGTCGCCGACGAACTCATACGGCGCCGCACGCCAGGCGAAGGCGCCAGGCGCCGCGTCGCGAAACGCGGCGAGCAGCTCGACGCCGAGCCGGTAGGGCGCGAGCGCCGCGCGGTCGGTCGGGACCAGCTCGACGCCGCCGCAGACTTCGCCTTTGTGCTTCTGGAACTGCGGCCGGAAGTAGGTCGGAATCGCCGTGACGCCGCGCACGCCGGCCGCCGCCAGCCTCTCCGCCAGGCGCGCCGCCACCCGCGGCGGCTCGACGCCCGGCGCGCCGATCAGCAGGAACGGCCGCGTCGTGCCGCGCCCCTCCGACAGCTCGGTGCCTTCCACCAGGCAGAGCCCGGGGTAGACGGCCGCCGTCGCCGGCGCCGGCACGTTGGGCGAGGGCGCGATCCACGGGAGGCCGGTGTCTTCCCAGAGCATCGCGCGCCGCCACCCCTCCATCGGCCAGACCTCGAGGCCGGCCCCCCAGCCGCGCCGCCGCGCCTCCAGCCGCACCAGCTCGGCCGGCGTCAGGCCGTGGCGCACCGGCAGGCGGAAGGCGCCGACGAAGGACTCGAACCCCTCCTCGCGCAGGTTGCCTTCGACGACCGCGCCGCCCAGCGGGTTCGGGCGGTCGAGCACCCAGACCGCGCAGCCGGCGGCGAGCGCCGCTTCGGCCGCCCAGACGGCGGTGGCGGCGTAGGTGTAGTAGCGCGATCCGACGTCCTGGACGTCGACGACGAGGAGGTCGAGCCCGGCGAAGGCGGACGGGGCGGGCCGCAGGCTCGTCTCGGCGTCGCCGTAGAGCGAGTGCAGCGGCGCGCCGGTCCAGGGATCGGCGCCGCCGGCCGCCGCCACCATGTCCTGCTCGACGCCGTAGAAGCCGTGCTCGGGGCCGAAGAGCGCGGCCGGCGGGCCGGCCGGGGAGGCGGCGAGGGCGAGATGGATGGGGCGGAGGTCGGCGGTGACCGAGGCGCCGTGGGCGAGGAGGCCGTAGCGCCGGCCGGCCAGGCGGCGCGGATCGGCGAGCAGGCGGTCGAGGCCGGTGCGGACGGTGGCCCGCGCGCTCAAGTGGACTGCCGCCGGAAGTCGCCGCTGCGGCCGCCGCTCTTGGCCTCCAGCCGCAGGTCGGTGACGACCGCGTCGCGCTCGATCGCCTTGACCATGTCGTAGAGGGCGAGGGCGGCGGTGGCGCAGGCGACGAGCGCCTCCATCTCGGCACCGGTGCGCGCGGTCGCGACGACGCGGCTGCGGATCTCGACGCCGCCGGCGGCGGGCGCGAGCTCGACCTCCACCTGGTCGAGCGGCAGCGGGTGCGCCAGCGGGATCAGCTCGGCGGTCCGCTTCGCCCCCTGGATGCCGGCCAGGCGCGCCACCGCGAAGGCGTCACCCTTCGGCAGGCTCGCGAGGCGGGCCACGGTCTGCGCCGAGAGCAGGACGCGGCAGGAGGCGGCCGCCTCGCGCCGGGTAACCGGCTTCTCCGAGACGTCCACCATGTGCGCTGCGCCCTCGCCGTCGAGGTGAGTGAAGGACTTGGGGGGGGTCATGCGTTCCGCGGCGTGATCGGAGCGCATGCTAGCATCCGCGCGCTCCACACCCCCGTAATCAAAGCAGCATGCGAGCGGCCATCGTCGTGCCGACCCTGGACGAAGAGGAGGCGCTCGCGCGCCACTTGCCGGCGGCGCTCCTGGCCGCCGACGAGGTGGTGGTCTCCGACGGCGGCAGCCGCGACGGCACCGTCGAGCTGGCGCGGCGCCTCGGGGCGCGCGTCGTCGCGGGGCCGCCCGGCCGCGGCGGGCAGCTCAACCGCGGCGCCGCCGCCTGCTCCGCCGGCCTCCTCCTTTTCCTCCACGCCGACACCGCGCTGCCGCCCGGCGGCCTCGAGCTGGCGCGCGCCGCCGTCGCGGCCGGCGCGGTCGGCGGCGGCTTCCGCCTCCGCTTCGACGTCGACCGCCCGGCGCAGCGGCTGGGCGCGCGGCTCATCAACCTGCGCACCCGCCTGACCCGCGTGCCGCTCGGCGATCAGGCGCAGTTCACGACCGCCGAGGCCTTCCGCGCCCTCGGCGGCTACCGCGACTGGCCGATCCTCGAGGACCTCGACTTCGCCCGCCGCCTCAAGCGGCACGGGCGGGTGGCGCTGGTCGAGCGCCCGGTCACCACCGCGGCCCGCCGCTTCGTGGAGCGGGGCGTGGTGGCGACCGTGGCCACCAACTGGCTGATCTGGGGGCTCTTCTTCGCCGGCGTGTCGCCCCACCGGCTGGCCGGGCTCTACCGGCAGATCCGCTGAGCGGTTACTTGCGCTTGGCGGCGCGCTTGACGGCGTTGACCGCGTCGCGCAGCTCCTTGCCGACCTTGAAGCGGACGCTCTTGCTGGCCTTGATCTCGATCGCCGCGCCGGTAGAGGGATTGCGCCCCTTGCGCGCCGATCGCTGCGCGACGCTGAACGAGCCGAAGCCGGGAAGTTTCACCGTCTCCCCCCGGCGCAGGGCCTCGCCGAAGGAGTCCACCACCGCGTCGTAAGCGTCGGCCGCCTGTTTGCGTGAGAGCCCGGCGCCGTCCGCAATCCTCGCCACGATGTCTGCCTTCCCAGCCATCTTTTTTCTCCTCCGCAATCAGGGTAAAAGTTTTCAGAAAGGTGCGGCGCCCAAGATAAGGCAGGGTCCGGGGGCTGTCAATCCTTAGAACCGCCGCGGCGCAGGACGTGGACCGTGAAGCCGTCGTGGTCGCCGCCGGTCAGGACGCGCCAGAGGCCGGGCGCGGCGACGCCGCGGTCGAGCGGCGGCGGCAGCTCGGCGGCGAGCGGCACCGGCGCCAGCTCGGGATGCGCGGCGAGGAAGCGGCCCACGACGTCCTCGTTCTCCTCCGCCTCCAGCGAGCAGGTGATGGCGACGAGGAGGCCGCCCGGCGCGACGAGCGGCGCGACGCCGTCGAGGAGGCGGAGCGCCTGGGCGCTGAGGCGCCCGATCTCGCCTTCGCTGATCCGCCACTTGAGCTCGGGGTGGCGGCGCAGGGTGCCGGTGCCGCTGCACGGCAGGTCGAGGACGACGCGGTCGAAAGGGCCGGCGGCGGCCGGCGTCGCGGCGTCGGCGACGTGCAGGGGCAGCCGGCGGCGGAGGCGGCGGAGGTTGGCGCGCACGATCGCGGCGCGCGCGGCGGCGACGTCGCCGAGCACGAGCCGCGCGCGCGGCTCCCAGGCGAGCAGGGCGAAGGCCTTGCCGCCCGGCGCGGCGGCGGCGTCGAGCACCCGCTCGCCCGGCTTCGGCGGCGGCAGCAGCGCCGCCGCCTGGCTGGTCTCGTCCTGGACGTAGCAGTCGCCGCGGCGGAAGGCGGCGGTGGCCAGCGGGTTGCCGCGCCGCACGGTGAGCCCGAGCGGCGAGAGCGCCGCCGGCTCCACCTCCAATCCCTCGTCGATCAGCGCCTCGGCCAGCAGCTCGCGCCCGCCGCGGTCGCGGAAGGCGAGGAGCTGGAGCGGCTTCGCGCGGTTGTTGGCGGTGAGCAGCTCGATCGTCCGCGCGGTCCCGAAGCGGGCGAGCCAGCGGGCGACGAGGAAGTCGGGATGGGAGAGCTCGATCCCCAGCCGCCGCACCGGGTCGCTCTCGCGCACCGGCCAGGCGGCGAGGTCCGGCGCCCGCGCGATGCGGCGCAGCACGCCGTTGACGAAGCTGGCGCCGCCGCGGTGGGTGACCTGGTGCGCCTGCTCGACCGCCTCGGAGACCGCGGCGTGCGCCGGCACGCGGTCGAGCAGGAGGAGCTGGTAGGTGGCGATGCGCAGCGGCGCGTGGAGCGCCGGCTCGATGTCTTCGAAGCGGCGGCTGCTGGCGGCGGAAATGACGTGGTCGAGCCGCCGCAGCCAGCGCAGGCTGCCGAGCACCAGCTCGCGCAGCAGCGCCTGGTCGCGCTCGTCGAAGCGTGCCAGCGCGCTGTCGAGGAAGGCGTCGGCGGGGGCGTGCGACAGCAGGGTGCGCTCGAGCACCCAGCCGGCGGCCACCCGCACGTCGTTCTGCGGCGTGCGGCGCGGGGTCAGGCGGCGGGGGCGCGCCGGGGCGCGCATCAGGCGAGCCTTTCGCCGGGCCGGAGGCGCTCGCCGTGGGCGAAGGCGGCGGCGGCGAGCGCGCGGCGGCCGGGGCGTTGCAACGTCTCGAGTCCAAGCGCCGTGCCGCCGCCGCAGGCGACCGCGAGGCGGCCGCCGGCGAGGCCGAGGACGGTCCCGGGCGGGGCGCCGCGCCGCGGCGACGCGGCATCCAGTAGTGGCGGCACCTCATCCAGCGGCCGCGCGGCGACCAGCTTGACCGGCTCCTCGCGCAGGGTGGCCCAGAGCCCGGGCCAGGGGGTGTAGGCGCGCAGGCGGTCGAAGAGCGCCGGCGCGGCAAGCGTCCAGTCGGCGCGGCCGCTGGCGCGCGTCAGGCGCGGCGCGTAGGTGGCCTCCTCCTCGCACTGCGGCGCCGGCGCCAGCGCCCCGGCTTCGAGCGCGGCGAGCGTGCGCACGACCAGCGCGGCGCCGCGCTCCGCCAGCCGCGCCCCGAGCGCCCCCGCCGTCTCCTCGGCGCCGATCGCCAGCTCCTCCTGGAGGAGGATCGGCCCGGCGTCGAGCCCCTCCTCGATCTGCATGGTGGTGACGCCGGTCGTGCGGTCGCCGGCGGCGATCGCCGCCTGGATCGGCGCCGCGCCGCGCCAGCGCGGCAGCAGCGAAGCGTGGAGGTTGATGCAGCCGTGGGCGGGGAGCTCGAGGAGGGCGCGCGGGAAGATCTGGCCGAAGGCGACGACGACGGCGACCTGCGGCTGGAAGGCGGCGAGCTCGGCCAAGAAGGGCTCGGCGCACACCCGCTCGGGCTGGAGGAGCGGCAGCCCGAGGGCGCGGGCGCGGCGGGCGACCGGCGGCTCCTCGAGGCGCCGCCCGCGGCCGGCCGGCCGCGCCGGCTGGCTCACCACTGCGGCCGGCGCGCGCCCGGAGGCGACCAGCGCCTCCAGGGTCGG
>DASWHY010000159.1:0-5746 GCA_036397955.1 Thermoanaerobaculia bacterium
CCTGGCGGGCGCGGCCGACCTGGTCATCGGGTCGCGTATCCTCGGCGAGCGCGAGCCGCGGGCGCTGCTGCCGCAGGCGCGGGCGGGGAACCTCGTCGCCTGCGCGCTGATCCGGCTGCTCTACGGCCACCGCTACACCGACCTCGGACCCTTCCGTGCGGTCCGCTGGACGGCGCTCGAGCGGCTCGGCATGTCCGACCCCGACTTCGGGTGGACCGCCGAGATGCAGGTCAAGGCGCTGCGCCGCGGGCTGCGCGTCGCCGAGGTGCCGGTCTCCTACCGGCGGCGGGTGGGGGTCTCGAAGATCACCGGCACCGTCGCCGGCACCCTGCGCGCCGGCCACAAGATCCTTTGGACGGTGCTGCGCCACGGCGTGGGAAGCGAGGGCAGAGACGATGGCTGAGCCGCTGCGCCACGAGATGGACGTGGAGGTCCGTTACGCCGAGACCGACCAGATGGCGGTCGTCCACCACGCGCAGTACGTGGTCTGGTTCGAGCTGGCGCGCACGCACCTCTGCGCGCTCTCGGGCCTCAGCTACGCCGACATCGAGCGCATGGGCTGGCTGCTGATGGTGACGGCGGTCGAGGTGCGCTACCGGAAGTCGGCGCGCTACGGCGAGACCCCGCGCGTCGCCTGCTGGATCGAGCGCCTGGGGAGCCGCGGCCTCCGCTTCGCCTACGAGGTGCGGCGCGACGGCGAGCTCCTGGTCAGCGGCGCCACCGAGCACGTCTGGATCACCCGCTCGACCGGCAAGCCCTGCCTCACTCCCGAGCCGCTGCGCGAGCCATTCCGGCGGCTGGCGGGCGGGTGATCCGCGCCGGCGACCCGAGCCAGGTTTTACACCCACGTTACAAGGCGCCGCCGGAGCGCGTGCTACAGTGCCGTCGGCACCGGCCGGCGGCGGGAAACCTCAACGGCCTTCGCGCGTTAACACCCCCTGATGCAAGCGGAAGCGACCTCCGAGCCGCAGAGGCGGCAGAAGCAGAGACTCCTGATCCGCGCCGGCCTCGCCGCCGCCGGCCTGGCCCTCCTCTACTTCCTCGTCTGCGCCCGCGATCCCCAGGCGGCCCAGGGCCCCGGCGGCTTCGGCGGCATGGCCGGCGGCATGGGCGCCTTCGGCCCGGCGGTCGTCGAGACCGCGCCGGTCGGCCGCGGGCCGTTCGAGATCTGGGGCGAGTGGGTGGGGACGCTCGAGGCGCGCGCCCAGGCCGACCTCTACGCCAAGACCCCGGGGCAGATCGTGCAGGTGCTGGTCGACACCGGCGACCGCGTGCAGCAGGGGCAGGTGCTCGCCCGCATCGACGCCGCCGCGCAGCGCGAGCAGATCGACCAGCTCGCCGCCGCGGTCGAGATGGCGCGGGCCACCCTCGCCCAGCGCCGCGCCGCGATGGAGATCGCCCGCGGCAACGCCGGCCGCACGCAGAGCCTCTACGAGCAGCAGCTCGTCGCCCTGCAGCAGCAGGAGGCCGCGCAGGCCGAGCTCAAGGGGGCCGAGGCGCAAGTGCAGGTGGCGCGCGCCGCCGTCGAGCAGGCGCAGGCCAACCTCTCGGCCGGCCGCGTCGAGCTCGAGCAGACGCTCATCCGGGCGCCGTTCTCGGGCTCGGTCGGCAAGCGCCACCTCGACTTGGGCGCCTTCGCCGCCGGCAATCAGCCGGTCTTCACCCTGATCGACGTCTCGACGATCGAGACCACGCTGCCGCTCTCCGAGAAGGACGCCGCGCGGGTGCGCGTCGGCCAGCCGGCGGTGGTGACCGTCGAGGCCCTGCGCGGCGCCGAGTTTCAGGGAAAGGTGGCGCGCATCGCCTCGCTCTTCGACCCGCGCACCAACACGGCCGAGGCGGAGGTGGAGATCGCCAACCCCGACGGCCGCCTGAAGCCCGGCATGTTCGCCAGCGTCGCCGTGGCCCTCTCGACCGCTCCCGACGCCCTCCTCGTGCCGCGCTCGGCGCTGGTCGAGGAGGAGCGGGCGACCTACGTCTTCACCGTCGAGCACGCGGCGGCACGGCCCGAGGGCGCCGGCGGCGGCGCGGGGCGCGAGGACGGGCGGCGCGGCGGGCGCAACGGCGACGACGCCGCGGCGGGCGCCGGCGGCCCGAGCTGGACCGCCAAGCGCGTCCAGGTCGAGGTGCTCGGCACCGGCGGCGGCGGCGGGCGGCCGCTGGCGGCGGTCGAAGGGACGCTACGGAAGGGCCAGCACGTGATTACCCTGGGCCAGCAGGAGCTGCGCGACGGCTCGCCGGTGGTGCTCGCCGCGCCCGGCGCCCCGCGCCCGGCGGGCGGCGCCGCCAAGCCGGCCCCGCCGGCCGCGCGGAGGACCTCGCGATGAGCCTGATCGCCGGCGCCGTCCACCGTCCCGTCACCACGATCATGGGGACCCTCATCGTGGTCCTGCTGGGCACGGTGGCCGCTCTGCAGCTGCCGGTGGACCTGATGCCCGAGGTGACCTACCCCACGCTCACCGTCCGCACCAGCTACCCGAACGTCGGCCCGCAGGAGGTCGAGGACCTGGTCACCCGGCCGATCGAGAACGCCGTCGCCGCCATCGCCGGCGTCGAGACGATCACCTCGACCTCCTCCGAGGGGGACTCCGCGGTGCGCGTCTCCTTCACCTGGGGCACCGACCTCGACGCCGCGGCCGAGGAGGTGCGGAGCCGGGTGGACCGCATCCGCAGCGCCCTGCCCGAGGAGGCGGACACGCCGTCGGTCTTCAAGTTCGACCTCGCCGCCTTCCCCATCGTCTTCCTCGGCGTCGCCTCGCCGACCCTGGAAGCGTCCGAGCTGCGGCAGTTCGCCGAGGAGCGCATCCAGCGCCGGCTTGAGCGCGTAGCGGGCGTCGCCTCGGTGGACATCCGGGGCGGCCTGCGGCGGCAGGTGCAGGTCAACCTCGACCGCGACCGCATGCTCGCCCTCGGCCTCTCGGCCGACCGCATCACCCGCCTGCTGCGCGAGGAGAACCTGAACCGTCCGGCCGGCAAGGTCGAGGAGGGGAACCTCGACCTCTACCTGCGCACCGTCGGCGAGTACCGCACGCCCGAGGAGATCGGAGCGACGGTCGTCGCCGTGCGCGACGGGACACCGATCTACCTGCGCGACGTCGCCGAGGTGAAGGCCGGCGTCGAAGAGATCACGACGCTCACCCGCATCAATGGCGAGCCGGGCATCCGCCTGGCGATCAACAAGCAGGCGGGATCGAATACCGTCGAGGTGGCCGACGGCATCCTCGCCGAGGTGGAGCGCATCAACCTCGACTTCTCCGAGGTGCGGGTCGAGCCGATCATCGACACCAGCCGCTACATCCGCCAGGCGATGTCGAACGTCGGCTCGAACGCGCTGATCGGCGGCGTTCTCGCCACCCTCGTCCTCTTCTTCTTCCTGCGCTCCTTCCGCTCGACGCTGGTCATCGCCGTGGTGACGCCGATCTCGGTGCTCGCCACCCTCGCGCTCGTCTACTTCAACGGCTACACCTTGAACATCATGACCTTCGGCGGCCTGGCGCTCGGCGTCGGCATGCTGCTCGACAACGCCGTCGTGGTGCTCGAGAACATCTTCCGCAAGCGCGAGGAAGGTCTACCGATCCTGCGCAGCGCGGTCGAGGGGACGCAGGAGGTGGCGGCGCCGCTCATCGCGACGACGATCACCACCATGGTCGTCTTCCTGCCCATCGTCTTCATGCGCGGCATGGCCGGGGTCATGTACCGGCAGCTCGCCGTCGTCGTGGCCTTCTCGCAGGCGGCCTCGCTGGTCGTCGGCCTGACGCTCATCCCGGTGCTCGCCGCGCGCCTGCTCGCCAGGGGCGAAGCCCACCCGACGCCGCACGGCCCGCTCCTCCGCCGCTTCTACGCCTGGAGCGAGGCCACCCTGGCCGCGCTCGAGGAGCGCTACCGCCGCGGCGTCGCCTGGGGGTTGGCGCACCGCGCGCAGGTCGTGGGCGGCGCCGCCGGCCTCTTCGCGGCCAGCCTCCTCGTCGTGCCCTTCATCGGCTCGGAGCTGATGCCGCAGACCGACGAGGGGGAGGTGCGGATCAACGCCGAGATGTCGGTGGGGACGAAGCTCGAGGTGATGGACAGGACCTTCCGCGAGATCGAGCGCGTCGTCGCGGCCGAGGTGCCGGAGGCGCGCAAGATGCTGACCTCGATCGGCGGCGGCGGCTTCCGCGCCAGCGGCCAGCACACCGGCGACCTGCGGGTGACGCTGGTGCCGAAGGACGAGCGCGAGCGCCCCTCGACCGAGATCGCCGACGCCCTGCGCCAGCGCCTCTCGGGGCTGCCCGGCGTGAAGGTGCGGGCGCGCGAGGGCTCCGGGCTCTTCATCCTCAACATGGCCTTCGGCGGCGGCGAGGAGGGGCTGACGGTCGAGGTGCGCGGCGAGGACCTGGAGGCCGGCTTCGAGCTGGCCGAGCGGACGCGCGCGGCGCTGCAGACGGTGCCGAGCCTGACCGACGTGCGCATCGCCCGCGACCCCGGACGGCCCGAGCGGGTGATGCGGATCAACCGCGACAAGCTGGCCCAGCTCGGGCTGTCGATGCAGCAGGTCGCCGAGGTGATCGAGACCAACCTGGCCGGCAGCCGCGCCACCGTGCTGCGCGAGGCCGGGCGCGAGGTGGACATCGTCGTCCGCCTGGCCGAGCCGGACCGCACCCGGCTCGCGGACATCGACCAGGTGTCGCTGGTCGCCGCCGGCGGCGAGTCGGTGCCCCTGCGCACCGTCGTCGAGGTGACCGTGGCGCGCGGGCCGGTGATCATCGACCGCAAGGACCAGGAGCGGGTGATCCCGGTCAACGCGACGCTGGTGGCCGGCGAGGACCTGGGGACGGCGGCGGCGGCGGCGCGCACGGCGCTGCGCGAGGTGCCGGTGCCGGACGGCCACGCGGTGATCCTCGGCGGCGAGTACGAGGAGCAGCAGGAGGCCTCCCGCCAGCTCCTGCTGGCGCTGGCGCTGGCGCTCCTCCTCGTCTACATGGTGATGGCGGCGGAGTTCGAGAACCTGCTCGACCCGTTCGTGGTCATGTTCTCGGTGCCGATGGCGGCCATCGGCGTCTTCTTCACCATGTGGCTGACGCGCACCACCTTCAACATCCAGAGCTACATCGGGATGATCCTGCTGATCGGCATCGTCACCAACAACGCCATCGTGCTCATCGACTACGTCAACCTGCTGCGCCGGCGCGACGGCATGGAGCTGCACGAGGCGGTCGTCGAAGGCGGCCGGCGGCGGCTGCGGCCGATCCTGATGACCACGGCGGCGACCGTGCTGGGCCTGATCCCGCTGGCGCTGGGCCTCGGCGAAGGCGCCGAGGTGCAGGCGTCGATGGCGCGCGTCGTGATCGGCGGCATGACCGTCTCGACCCTCATCACCCTGCTGCTGGTGCCGGTCGTCTACACCACGATCTCCGAGTGGCAGCTCCGCCGCGCCGCCCAGCGGACCGCCCGCGCCCAGGCGCGGCGCGAGGCCGCCGAGGCGGCTTAGTAGACCGTCGGGCTACGCGCTCAGCTTCGCATTCGTCTCCTTACAGCCACCGGTCACCCTGAACTGCTGACTGCGAGTAGCACCGACGACCTCAATCCCCGCCGAGCCGGTGATCCCCGTCAGCGAGATCGTCACGTCGTACTTGCCGATCGCGGTGAGACAGATCCCGGTCGGGAGGCAGCCCACGACCTCGATCCCCCAGTAATCGGGACAGTGGGTGTAGATCCGCGGCGACAGGAAGACCTCCATGTTGATGCAGGGCTTGGTCCCTCTCACGAT
>DASWHY010000160.1:0-7191 GCA_036397955.1 Thermoanaerobaculia bacterium
CAAAAAGTAACGGAGGCGCGCGAAGGTTCCCTCAGGCTGATTGGAAACCAGCCGTAGAGTGTAAAGGCAGAAGGGAGCTTGACTGCGAGACCTACAAGTCGAGCAGGTACGAAAGTAGGCCTTAGTGATCCGGTGGTCCCGCATGGAAGGGCCATCGCTCAACGGATAAAAGGTACGCCGGGGATAACAGGCTGATCTCCGCCAAGAGTTCACATCGACGCGGAGGTTTGGCACCTCGATGTCGGCTCATCACATCCTGGGGCTGAAGCAGGTCCCAAGGGTTCGGCTGTTCGCCGATTAAAGTGGTACGTGAGCTGGGTTTAGAACGTCGCGAGACAGTTCGGTCCCTATCTCGTGTGGGCGCAGGATACTTGAGGGGATTTGTCCCTAGTACGAGAGGACCGGGATGGACGAACCTCTAGTGCACCAGTTGTCGCGCCAGCGGCACAGCTGGGTAGCTATGTTCGGAAAGGATAACCGCTGAAAGCATCTAAGCGGGAAGCCACCCCCAAGATGAGGTATCCCTGAAGACCTCCGGAAGATGACCGGGTATATAGGCGGGATGTGTAAGCGCTGCAAGGCGTTGAGCTTACCCGTACTAATCGGTCGTTCGGCTTGACCAAATATTGTCCGCTCATTCGCCGGCGGATCCTATCTCTCTGACCCGATTCAGTGTCAAAAGACGGTTCTTTTCAGCTTTAGTCTTTCCGGTGGCTCTAGCGAGGGGGAAACACCCGTTCCCATTCCGAACACGGCAGTTAAGCCCCTCAGCGCCCATGGTACTGCACGCGCAAGTGTGTGGGAGAGTAGGTCGTTGCCGGGAAGCTAATTTTTGCCACGGCCCGCGAGCGATCGCGGGCCGCGTTGTTTCTGGACGGCCGCGCGGTTGCACGCGCGGCCGTTTCGCTTTTGGAGGCGGACCCCGATGTGGAGCGAAGAGGAACGCAGCTTCCTGGCGCGCCTCAAGCGCGCCGAGCTCGGGCACCACGAGTTCGGGCACCGCGAGCACGTACGAGCGGCTTGGCTCTATCTGCGCGATCGGCCACTGGAGGCGGCGCTCGACGCGATGCGCGACGCCCTCCGGCGGCTCTCCGCGGCGCACGGCAACCCCGAGCGCTACGACGAGGCCCTGACGCGGGCCTGGGTCGAGCTCGTCGCCGAAGCGATGGCGCGCGACGGTGCCAGTGCCGACTTCGACGCTTTCCTCGCCGCCAACCCCGAGCTGCTCGAAAAAGAAACCGGCGCTCGCCGTGCTAACTTACGTCGCCGGCAATGACCCCGGATAGCCGCATCGCCGCCGTTCGCCAGCTCCTCGCCCAGCGCCGCCACGCCAAGCGCGGCAAGCCCGAGCGCTCCTTTCTCTCCATCCACGAGCTGGCTCCCGAGGACTTCCTGCACCTCCTGCGCGGCGGGCTCGACGCCAAGGCCAACCCGGACCGCTACCGCCGCGCCCTCGCCGGCCGGCCCGTCGCCCTGCTCTTCCAGAAGACCTCGACCCGCACCCGCTGCTCCTTCGAGGTCGGCGTCGGCGACATGGGCGGGCAGCCGGTCTACATCGACTGGCGCACCTCGAACTTCACCCTCGGCGAGCTGTCGGACGAGATCCGCGTGCTGTCGCGCTACTTCGACCTGATCATGGCCCGCGTCTACCGGCACGAGGACCTGCTGACCATGCGCGAGCACAGCGAGGTGCCGGTCATCAACGGCCTCGACGACCGCTACCATCCCTGCCAGGGGCTGACCGACTACATGACCGTGCTCGAGTACTTCGGCGAGCTCGCGGGGCTGAAGCTCGCCTACGTCGGCGACGGCAACAACGTCTGCCACTCGCTGATCGACGGCGGCGCCGCCACCGGTGTCCACGTCGCGGTCGCCCACCCGCCGGGCTACGCGCCGCGCGAGGACGTCGTCGAGCGCGCCCGCGCCAAGGGCGCGCAGGTGACGATCACCCAGGACCCCCGCGAGGCGGTGGCCGGCGCCGACGTCGTCTACACCGACACCTGGGTGTCGATGGGGGACGAGGCGCAAACCGAGGCGCGGATCAAGGCCTTCGCCGGCTTCCAGGTCAACGCGGAGCTCCTCGCCGCGGCGCCCGACCACGCACTCGTCATGCACTGCCTTCCCGCCCACCGCGGCCTCGAGATCAGCGGCGAGGCGCTCGACTCCGAGAGCTCGGTCGTCTTCGACCAGGCGGAGAACCGCAAGCACGCGCAGAAGTACCTGATGGCGTGGATCCTCGAGGGCGTCTAGCCGCCTGCTGCCTCCTCGCCGCCGCGGTGCTCGGCTGCGCCGGCGAGCCCGCCCCCCAGCCGCCGCCCCGCCCCGTCCTTCTCGTCGGCATCGACGGCGGCGAGTGGCGCGTGATCGAGCGGCTCTGGGCGGCGGGCGAGCTGCCGGCCCTGAAGTCGCTCGCCGACCGCGGCGTCCGCGCCACCCTGCGCACCGCCTACAACTCCTCGCCGGTCATCTGGACGACGATCGCCACCGGCGTCACACCCCTCGCGCACGGCATCACCGACTTCGTCGTCGCGACGCCGCGCGGCGACGTGCCGATCTCCTCGACCGTCCGCCGCGTGCCGGCCCTCTGGAACATGCTCTCGCGCCGCGGCCGGCGGGTGGCGGTCTTCGGCTGGTGGGGCTCCTGGCCGGCCGAGCCGGTGCGCGGCGTCGTCGTCTCCGACCGCGCCCTCCTCGACCTGCCGCGCCGCGTCTCTCCCGATTCCTTCCTGCCGCGCTTCGAGGCGCTCGTCCGTGAGGCCGAGCGGGAGCCCTCCCTCTTCCGCCGGCAGGAGGAGGCGGAGCGGCGCGATCGGGTGATCGCCCACGCCGCGCGCCGCCTGCTCGCCGACCGCGCCGGCCAGCCCTTCGACCTCCTCCTCCTCTACTTCCGCAGCCCCGACGTGGTGAGCCACATGGAGTGGAAGTACTACGAGCCGGAGCGCTTCGAGGACGTCGATCCGCGCGAGCTGGCGGCGCGGCGCGACCGGGTGCCGGCGGTCTACCGCGCCGTCGACGAGGCCCTCGGGCGGCTCCTCGCCGCGGCGCCGGGCGACGCCAACGTCCTCGTCGTCTCCGACCACGGCTTCCACGCCGCCCGCGCCGAGGAGGAGACGCGGGTCCTGCTCGACCTCGACAGTGTGCTGGCGCGCCTCGGCTTCCTGGCGCGGCGGCCGGACGGCGGCATCGACTTCGCGCGCACCCGCGTCTACAGCCACGCCTCTCCCGACTTCGAGCGCGCGCGCCGGGTCCGCTTCGCGCTCGCCGGCCGCGAGCCGGGGGGGACGGTGCAGCCGGAGGCGCGCGAGGCGGTGCGGCGGGAGCTGGAGCGCGCGCTCGCCACCGTCACCTACGCCGGCGGCGAGCCGGTCTTCTGGCTGCGTCCGCCGCGGCGGCCGGAAGTGGAGAAGGGGGCGGACCTGGTGGTCGGGGTGTCGCCGCGCGGCGCCAGCGACGTGCTGCGCGTCGGCGGCACCCCCTTCCGCGGCGCGGTGCGCGAGATCTCCCGCATCTCCGGCACCCACACCCGCTCGACCCACGGCATCTTCCTCGCCGCCGGCCCGGACATCGATCCGGCGGCCGACCTCCAGGGGATCCGCATCCACGACCTCGCGCCGACGGTGCTCTACGCCCTCGACCTGCCGGTGGCGCGCGATTTCGCGGGGCAGGCGCGGCTGGAGCTCTTCCGCTCCGCACTCCGCGACCGCCGCCCGCTGCGCACGATCCCCACCTGGGGGAAGCGCCGGGCCCCCGGCCCCACCGCATCGGCCGCGGACGCGGCGCTCGTCGAGGAGCTGCGGGCGCTCGGGTACCTCAACTAGCCGGGAGCCCGCTTGATCAGCACTTTCCGATCGTCGATCACCGCCCCGGCGGCGTCCCTCTCGCCGCTGGCGAGATACCGCCGCGGCAGCGGCGCCGTCGCGAAGTGGATCAGCGCCAGCACCAGCAGCAACCCCGCCAGCACCTTCCCCGCCGCCCGGTGGAACGGCAACGCGACACCGGCGAGCAGCAGCGTCAGGTAGAACGGCGACACCACCGCCACGCCGCGCAGATAGGGGAAGAAGAGGGCGTTGACCGCCAGCCGGTAGGCGAGGAGCGTGCCGCCGACGAGCAGGAACGTCCGCTCGCGCCGCAGGCGCCAGGCGCCGATCGCGATCAGCACCAGCGCCACCCCGTGCCACACCGGCGCCTCGCCGTAGGCCATGTCCACCGGCTGCCGCGTCCAGAGTGCGCTCGCCGGCCCGTGCTTCGGCAGGTCCAGACCGGTCCAGCCGAAGGCGACCGCCTTCGACGAGTGCCAGAGCTTGGCCGCCGTCCGCGCCAGGAAGCGCCCCGGCCGCCGCGCGATCCGCTCGAGGCCGATGCGGTAGCCGTGCAGGAGGTAGCGGTTGTGCGGCGCGAAGCGCGGCTCGAGCTGCGCCGCGCCCCCCGGCGCCGGCGGCAGGCCGGCGCGCGAGAAGTGGATGTCCGGCCCGCCCTGCGCCAGCGCGAAGTTGAGCGGCCCGTAGATCGAGACCGGCACCACCGCCGGCAGCGGCTCCGCCAGCTCGGCCGCGTGCCGCCGGTTGTAGTCGGCCACCGTGCGCCCGGTCCAGGCGGCGTTCAGGCCGACGAGGAGGAGCGCCGGCGCCGCGGTGGCGAGCGCCGCCCGCCGCCACCGCGGCCGCGCCAGCCCGACGACCAGCAGCGGCAGCCCGAGCAGCAGGTGCTCGGCCCGCGTCAGCGTGGCGAGGCCGTGCACCACGCCGCTCAGCAGCGGCAAACGCGGGCCGAGGACGAGGAGCACGGCGAGGAGCAGCCGGTAAATTGCCTCGCTCGTCACCGCCGAGGACAGCACCAGCTCGCCGAAGTTGAGCGGCAGCAGCAGACAGATCCAGAAGGCGTGCGGCACGCGGTCGCGCACCAGCCGGTAGAAAAGCGCGTAGGCACCGGCGTTCGCCAGCACCATCAGCCCCTTGGCGAGGAGCGAGACGAGCCCGGCGTCGCGCGACAGCAGCCAGAGCGGCGCCAGCAGCCAGGCCGTGAGCGGCGGGTGGAAGGGGAGCCCTTCGTTGAACGGCGTCCCCTCGACCAGCGCCCGCGCCTGCAGCAGGTACTGGATGCTGTCGCCGTAGAGCAGCGCGCTTGCCGGCTCGCGCCGGTCGGGGCTGCCGGCGAGGAAGGCGGCGTGGACGAGCACCGCCCAGAGGAAGACCCACGCCGCATGGGGGACGAGCCAGCGCGGCCGGCGCCGGCGCGGTGCCGGCGGCGCCGCGTGCGGCACTTTCGGTGGCTTCGGCGCCCGTCTCCGGCTCACGCCCGGGCCAGCCCCCACGTCATCCGCACCAGCGCGTAGAGCATCCAGCCGCCGAAGAGCACCTTGAGCCACGGCGGCCCGTAGAAGATGAAGAGCGAGAAGCCGCCGAAGACCATGAGCAGCCCGCCGGCGACCGCGGCGATCACGCTCAGCGAGGTCGGATCGCGCGACCACCCCGGCACCCGCAGCACCTCTTTGAGCTGGCGGAAGCTGATCTCGACGTCGAAGCCGCGTCCCGCGCTCTTGCCGTAGAAGCTGTAGCGCCAGCGCCGGTAAGCCGCCGGCCCGGCCATCGTCTCGCGGTTCCGCCGCAGCATCTCCTCGACCTCCTCCGGCCCCATCGAGACGCCGTGGCGCCCGAGGTAGATCGCTGCCGCGACGAAGAGGAGAAGGCCGCCGGCGGTGGCGCCGATGAGCGACCACTGCACGGCGCCGTGATGCCGCGCGAGCAACGCCTCGAAGCGGGCGATCGGCCCCTTGAAGATCTCGGCGAGGACGATGGCGAGGAAGACGAGCGCGAAGCCGGCGAGCCAACCGCGGACGCCGCGCCACAAGCGGACCGGAAAGGGCGGCGGCCGCGGCGGAGCCTCGGGCTCCGCCTCCGGCACCTCGGAGCCCGGCTCGATCGGGTCCATGGTCATCGGTCTGGGGAGATCCTCCTCTATCGCTTCCTTCCGTCTTCCTTCCAGATCGCCTTCCACCACGGCGTGTCGTCGTCGTCCGCCGGCCCCTCGGCCTTCATGCTCATCTTGCCGCGGATCTTGGCGATGTCCCAGCCGGTGAGCGAGGCGAGCGTCTGCGCGTCGCGCTCGCGGCGCTCGCGCAGCTCGGCGCGGTAGGTGCGCGCCGCCGGGCAGTTGGCCTTCCCGGTCCAGGGGTGGCGCAGGATGTAGCGGCCCTGGAAGTTCTCCCGGTCCGCGGTCTCCTGGAAGACCAGGTCCTCGGGGAAGTGCTCGCCGTCGTAGCGCAGGTGGAGGCGGGTCAGGAAGACGTCCTGCGGCGCCGGCCCCGGCGGCAGGATCGTCGGCCGTCCCGGCAGCGGGCGCGGGCGGCCGCGGCCATTCCCGCCGTCCAGCCAGAACACCCCCAGCTCCTGCAGCTCCTCGGCGTTCAGCGGGTCGGCGGCGCAGGGGTCGCACCAGGCCATGTCCCACGCGTACTCGAGGAAGACGGCGCTCATGTCGTGCCGGTTCACCTGCCGGCTGAACATGCTCTTGTAGAAGTCCCCGAACTCGTCCTTGACGAAGAGCGGCACCTCGCGGTCCGAGGGGAGCTTGACCGTGCGGTAGTTCGTCGTCTCGACGCGCCCCTTGCGCGTCAGCGCATAGATGAAGAGCTCCTGCGGCCCGGCGGCGTTGACCATGCCGAGGCGGATCGGCAGCATGAACTTGGGGCTCTCGTAGGCCACCTGCAGCGGCCGCAGGTAGCTGAAGCCGAGCTTCGACTGCTCGGCCAGGTTCACCTTGGCGACGAAGAACCGCATCCCCTGCTTCAAGTAGGTCCCGAGGATGCCGGTGGCGCCCGGCGGGATGCGGTAGCCCTCCTCGCGCAGCCAGGTCTCGAGCCCGGCGCTCTCCTTGGCGGAGAGGATCAGGATGTCGTACTCGCCGACCGTGTAGGAGGCCTCGATCTTCACCCCCAGGCTGTTCGCCCGGCGGGCGGAGTCGCCGGCCACGCCGCCGCCGACCGACATCGGCGCCGGCACGGCCCGCTCCAAGTAGACCATGCAGGGGTCGTCGTCGAAGTACTCGACCAGCCGCGGCGCCGAGTAGGCGTCGAGGTGCTCGATGAGCGCGCGCTCGGCGACGTGGATCTGCCCGCGCTCGAGGAACGTCGGCACCGGCACCACGATCGCGAACTCCTTGGGGTCCCCCTTGAAGTCGTTGGCCATGGTGAGG
>DASWHY010000161.1:0-8931 GCA_036397955.1 Thermoanaerobaculia bacterium
ATCGAGAAGATCAACATCGACAAGCGGATCAACGTCAAGGTCAAGAAGCAGATGGAGAAGGCCCAGAAGGAGTACTACCTCAACGAGAAGATCAAGGCCATCCATCAGGAGCTGGGGCGCAAGGACGACCGCGGCGACGAGCTGGCCGAGCTGCGCGAGAAGATCGAGAAGGCGGGGCTGCCGAAGCTGGTCAAGGAGAAGGCCGAGCAGGAGCTCAAGCGCCTCGAGGCGATGCCGCCGGTCTCCGCCGAGGCCACCGTCTCGCGCAACTACATCGACTGGCTGGTGTCGGTGCCCTGGCGGCGGAGGAGCAAGGAGCAGAAGGACATCGACGTCGCCGAGAAGGTCCTCAACGAGGACCACTACGGCCTGGAGAAGATCAAGGAGCGGATCCTCGAGTTCCTGGCGGTGCGCCAGCTCGTCGGGCAGACCAAGAGCTCGATCATCTGCTTCGTCGGCCCGCCAGGGGTCGGCAAGTCCTCGCTCGCCAAGTCGATCGCGCGGGCGACCGGGCGGAAGTTCGTGCGCCTGTCGCTCGGCGGCGTGCGTGACGAGGCCGAGGTCCGCGGCCACCGCCGCACCTACATCGGCGCCTTCCCGGGCCAGATCGTGCAGATGATGCGCAAGGCGGGGACCGTCAACCCGGTCTTCCTGCTCGACGAGGTCGACAAGATGTCGATGGACTTCCGCGGCGACCCCTCGGCGGCGCTGCTCGAGGTCCTCGACCCGGAGCAGAACGACTCCTTCCTCGACCACTACCTCGACGTCGACTACGACCTCTCGAAGGTGATGTTCATCGCCACCGCCAACGTCACCCATTCGATCCCGCCGGCGCTCAAGGACCGCATGGAGGTGATCCCGCTCTCCGGCTACACGCTCAACGAGAAGCTGGCGATCGCCCAGCAGTTCCTGGTGCCGAAGCAGCTCAAGAACCACGGCCTGTCGCCGGAGAAGATCAGCTTCGACGACGAGGCGGTGCGGGTGCTCATCGAGAGCTACACGCGCGAGGCCGGGGTGCGCAACCTGGAGCGGGAGATCGCCTCGATCTGCCGCAAGATCGCGCGCCAGGTGGTGCGGGCGGGCGGCCAGGTGGCGGTGCGAGTGGCGCCGGAGCTGATCTCCGAGTACCTGGGCAAGATCAGGTTCCGCGCCCGGCGCAAGAACGAGCGCTCCGAGGTCGGCGTCGCCACCGGCCTCGCCTGGACCGAGGTCGGCGGCGAGCTGCTGGAGACCGAGGTCGGGCTGATGCCCGGCAAGGGGAAGCTGATCCTGACCGGCAAGCTGGGCGAGGTCATGCAGGAGTCGGCGCGGGCCGCGGTCTCGTACCTGCGCAGCCGGGCCGACCTCCTGGGGGTCGATCCCGACTTCAACGACTCGCAGGACCTGCACATCCACGTCCCCGAGGGGGCGATCCCGAAGGACGGCCCCTCGGCCGGCATCACCATGGCGACCGCGCTGGTCTCGGCCCTGACCAAGGTGCCGGTGCGCAAGGACGTGGCGATGACCGGCGAGATCACGCTGCGCGGCAAGGTCTTGCCTGTGGGCGGGATCAAGGATAAGGTTCTCGCGGCCTACCGCGGCGGCATCACGGAGGTCATCCTCCCCAAAGAGAACGAGAAGGACCTGGAGGAGATCCCTGCGGAGGTGCGCGAGGTGATGGAGGTCCACCTGATCGAGTCGATGGACGAGGTGCTGCGGCACGCCCTCGACTCCGAGCTCGCGCCGCTGCCCGAGACCGCGGGCAAGCTCGGCGACGTGACGTCCGAGCCGCCGGTGGGGCCGGACTCCCTGGCGCACTGACCCTCTGCTCGGTCCGCGCCGCGCCCGCCGGAACGGGACGCGCGCGGCCCGTCCAGTCAGCCCGAGTTTGAGAGTCGAATCGGCGGAGTACGTCCGGTCGGCGCACGTGGATGCGGACTTCGTGCGGGACGGCCGCCCCGAGGTGCTGTTCGCGGGGCGCTCGAACGTCGGCAAGTCCAGCCTGTTGAACCGGCTGCTGGGGAGGAAGGGGCTGGCCCGCACCAGCTCGACCCCCGGGCGGACGCGGGCCGTCAACTACTTCCTGGTCAACGGCCGCTTCTACTTCGTCGATCTGCCGGGTTACGGCTACGCGAAGGCGGCGCGGACGGAGCGGCGGGCGTGGGGGGCGCTGGTGGACCGCTACCTGCAGCAGGCGCTCCCGGGCTCTCAGGTGGTGCTGCTGGTGGACGGCAAGGTCGGCGCGACCGAGCTCGACGTCCAGGCCCATCGCTACCTCGCGGGGTTGGGGGCCGAGCCGGTGGTGGTCGCCACCAAGGTCGACAAGGTGCCCCGCGGCCGGCGGGCCCAGATGCAACGCGACATCCGGCAGGTGCTGGAGGACGCGGACACCAGGATCATCGAAGTCTCGGCGCAGACCGGAGAGGGGGTCGGGGAGCTCTGGCGGACCATCGCGAGCTATCTCCAGCCCGGCCCCAGACCCGGTCAACCCGGCGCCGGAAAACACTGATTGAACGAGGACACCATGGCCAAGACGACACAGAACCACACGGAACAGCGGGTGACCGAAGGACGGCCCACCGAAGGCCGGCCGACCGAAGGACGGCCGACCGAAGGACGGGCGACCGAGGCGCTGGACATCCGCGCCTTGAAGGAGATGTCCATCTCGCAGCTCACCCAGATCGGCAAGGACCTCGGCGTCGAGGGCGCCACCGGCATGCGCAAGCAGGAGCTGATCTTCAAGATCCTCCAGGCGCAGACCGAAAAGAGCGGGCTGATCTTCGCCGAGGGGGTGCTGGAATGCCTGCCGGACGGCTTCGGCTTCCTGCGCGCCCCCGAGTACAACTACCTCCCCGGGCCGGACGACATCTACGTCTCGCCGTCCCAGATCCGGCGCTTCGACCTGCGCACCGGCGACACCATCTCCGGCCAGGTGCGGCAGCCCAAGGAGGGGGAGCGCTACTTCGCCCTGATCAAGGTCGAGGCGGTCAACTTCGAGCACCCCGAGGTCGCCCGCAACAAGATCTTCTTCGACAACCTGACGCCGCTCTACCCGAGCGAGCGGATCAAGCTCGAGATCCCCGGCGACATGTCGTCGCGGGTGATGGACCTGGCGACGCCGATGGGCAAGGGGCAGCGGGCGCTGATCGTCGCTCCGCCGCGCACCGGCAAGACGATGCTGCTGCAGTCGATCGCCCACTCGGTGGAGAAGAACCACCCCGAGGCGATCCTCATCGTGCTGCTCATCGACGAGCGCCCCGAAGAGGTCACCGACATGCAGCGCTCGGTCGCCGGCGAGGTCGTCTCCTCGACCTTCGACGAGCCCGCCACCCGCCACGTGCAGGTGGCCGAGATGGTGATCGAGAAGGCCAAGCGCCTGGTCGAGCACAAGAAGGACGTGGTCATCCTGCTCGACTCGATCACCCGCCTGGCGCGCGCCTACAACACCGTCCAGCCGCCCTCGGGGAAGGTCCTCTCCGGCGGTATCGACGCCAACGCCCTGCACCGGCCGAAGCGCTTCTTCGGCGCCGCGCGCAACATCGAGGAGGGGGGGTCGCTGACCATCATCTCCACCGCCCTCGTCGACACCGGCAGCCGCATGGACGACGTCATCTTCGAGGAGTTCAAGGGCACCGGCAACTCGGAGATCCACCTCGACCGCAAGCTGGTGGACAAGCGCGTCTTCCCCTCGATCGACATCAACAAGTCCGGCACCCGCAAGGAGGAGCTGCTGATGCCGGAGGCCGAGCTGCACCGGGTGTGGGTGCTGCGCAAGGTGCTCAACCCGCTCTCCACGGTGGAGAGCATGGAGCTGCTGCTCGACAAGCTGTCGAAGACCAAGACCAATCAGGACTTCCTGAGCGCGATGTCGAAGTAGGGGGTGCCGTGCCCAAGCTGCGGGTCGGCATCGTCAACTTCCTCAACAGCAAGCCGCTGGCCTGGGGGTTCCTGAAGGGCCACCACGCCGACGTCTTCGCCCCCAGCGTCCATCCGCCGGCGGTGGTGGCGCGCCTGCTCTCCCAGGGCAGCCTCGACGTCGGGCTCATCCCCTCGATCGAGGTGCAGAAGATCCCGGGGCTCAAGGTCATCCCCGACCTCTGCATCGCCGCCACCCACGAGGCGCGGAGCGTGCTGCTGGTCGCCGAAAAGCCGTGGGAGGAGGTGCGGCGGGTGGCGGTCGACCAGAACAGCCGCACCTCGGTGGCGCTCGCCCGCATCCTCTTCCGCGAGCGCTTCAAGACCGACCCGGAGATGGTGCAGGAGCGGCCGGAGCTCGAGCGCATGCTGGCCGACGCCGACGCCGCGCTGCTCATCGGCGACCCGGCGTTGAAGGTCGACCGCGAGCGCTTCCGCGTCCTCGACCTCGCCGGTGAATGGCACGCCCTGACCGGCCTGCCGTTCGTCTTCGCGCTCTGGGCGGTGCGGCCGGAGGTGGAGTTCCCCGACCTCCCCTTCTACTTCAAGAGCAGCCTGCGCTACGGTCTCTCCTCCCTCGACGTCCTGGTGCGCGAGGCGGCCGCCGAGCTCGACCTCGACAGCGCCGAGGTGCGCTCCTACCTGACCGAGAACCTCGCCTATTTCCTGCGCCACGAAGAGCTCGCCGGCCTCGAGGAGTTCTACCGCCGCGCCCACGCCCACGGCCTGATCCTCCAGCCCAAGCCGCTGGAGTTCTGGAGCTGAGCGCGGTGCTACAGTAAACGCCGCCATGGACCTCCGACCCTCCGGCCGGCCGGTGCCCGCCATCCTCGAGGAGGCGCTCGCCGGGCGCCGGATCTCGGCCGGCGACGCCCACACGCTGATCCGGGACGGCGACCTGCTCGCGCTCGGGGAGGCCGCCGACGCGGTGCGCAACCGCTGGAACGACCCCGCGGTCGCCACCTACAACATCGACCGCAACATCAACTACACCAACGTTTGCGTCTACAAGTGCCGTTTCTGCGCCTTCTACCGCGAGCCGGGCGACGCCGAGGGCTACCTGCTGCCGTTCGAGGAGATCGGGCGCAAGATCGAGGAGACTCTGGCCCTCAACGGCACCGGCATCCTGATGCAGGGCGGCGTCCACCCGGACCTGCCGCTCTCGTACTACGAGGACCTGCTCCACTACATCCGGGAGAACTACCCCGCCCTCCACGTCCACGCCTTCTCCCCGCCGGAGATCAAGTTTGTCGCCAAGAAGGAGCGGATGAGCTTCCACGAGGTCATCGCGCGGCTCAAGAAGGCGGGGCTCATGTCGATTCCCGGCGGCGGCGCCGAGATCCTTTCCGACGCGGTGCGCAAGGACGTGCTGGCGTACCCCAAATGCTCGGCCGATGAGTGGATCGACGTCATGCGCCAGGCGCACCGCAACGGCCTGCGCACCTCGGCGACGATGATGTACGGCATGGGCGAGGGGCTGGAGACCCGCATCGAGCATTTCCAGCGGGTGCGCGACCTCCAGGACGAGACCGGCGGCTTCACCGCCTTCATCTCCTGGACCTTCCAGCACGAGCACACCGAGATGGCCGAGGTGCCGGAGACCTACGCCGAGGAGTACCTGCGCACCCTCGCCGTGTCGCGCCTCTTCCTCGACAACATCGTCCACTTCCAGACCAGCTGGGTGACGCAGGGGAAGAAGATCGGCCAGGTGGCGCTCTCCTTCGGCGCCGACGACATGGGCTCGATCATGATCGAGGAGAACGTCGTCTCCTCGGCCGGCACCTCCTACACCATGAGCCAGGACGAGATGGAGCACCTGATCGCGGCCGCCGGCTACCTGCCGCGCCAGCGCACCAACCTCTACGAGCGGCTGGTCACCCGCGAGGAGACCGCCGAGCTCGCCCGCAAGTACCGCCACGCCCTGACACCCGCCCACCGCGAGCTCGCGTCGGCCCTGCCGGTCCTCGGCTAGGACGGCCCGCGCCGCTCGCTCCTAGGTCACTCCCACGGGATGTCGGGCATGCGCAGGCGCTCGACCTCCTCGCCACCGCCGAGGACGGTGCGCTGGAGGATCTCCTCGACGTCGTCGAGGGTCACCCGGCGGTACCAGAGGTTGTAGGGCCAGACGGCGACGGTGATCCCCTGGCTGCAGTGCTTGAGGCAGCCGGTGCGCACCACCATCACCTCGCCGCGCACCCCGAGCTCCTTCACCCGGTCCTTGAAGCGGCGGTAGACCTCCAGCGAGCCGCGCGGCCCGCAGCTCGGCTTGCCGGTCTCCGGGGCCCGTTCGTTGGTGCAGACGAGGATCTGGACGCGGGGCCTGGGCACGGCGGAAGGTGGGCGGCTGCCTAGAGGAAGGCGACCTCTTGCGTGGCGACGGCCACCACGAAGCAGCGTTCGTTGTTCGATTCCCGGTCCACCGGCACGACGAAGAAGCCGTGCCGCGAGCGGTCGTACCCCTGGGTCGTGCCCACCAGCACCTCGCCGTCCTTGAAGACGATGCGGATGCGGCGGCCCGCCCCCGGCTCGGGGGCCGCTTCTTCATTGGCTTGCGGACGCTGCGGATCGCCGGCGAAGCTCTTGACGAAGAAGATCGCCTTGAGCTCGGCGACGCGGATCTTCACCGGCCGGGCGCCCGGCGCCGCGTCCGCGGCCGTGAGGTGAAAGAAGTCTCGGCTCGGCAGGAAATCGTAGGTCAAGCCTTTGAGCAGGCGGCCATCCTGGAAGTGGGCGACGACGCGGTTCATGGCTTCGGACGCGCCATCCTAGCGCGAGGCGCCCAAGACCGACCCTTGTGGTAGCTTCTCCGCCACCTGACGCGGCACGTTCGAACGGGAGCGCGCGATGGCCTGGTGGGCCTGGATCCTCCTCGGTCTCATCCTGCTGGGGCTCGAGCTCCTGATCGGGACGCTCTACCTCGTCTTCCCCGGCGTGGCGGCCCTCGCCATCGGCCTCCTCGCCTTCGTCGATGCCGGCTCGGCTTGGGTCGAGTGGCTGCTTTTCACCGTTCTCTCGGTCGGCACCATGCTGCTCTTCCGCCGTCCGCTCCTCGGCCGCCTCAAGCTCGGCGGCGACCCCGGCGACATCGACGCGCTGGTCGGCGAGACCGCCATCCTGGTCGAGCCGCTGCCGCCGGACGGCATCGGCAAGGCCGACATGCGCGGCAGCTCCTGGAACGTGCGCAACGCCGGCGAGGAGCCGTTGGCGGCCGGGCAGCGGGTGCGGGTCGAGCGGGTGCAGGGTCTGCTGCTCTGGGTGAAGGCGGAGAAGCGTTAGGAATGATCGGAAAGGAGCGACGATGGAATTCCCCTTGATCGTCATCTTGGTGCTCGCGGCGCTGGTGTTCATCATCATCGCCAAGACCGCGGTCGTGGTGCCGCAGCAGAACGCCTACGTGGTCGAGCGGCTGGGGCGCTATGCCGGGACGATCGGCGCCGGCTTCCACGTGCTGGTGCCGTTCTTCGACCGCATCCGCTACCGCCACTCGCTCAAGGAGCAGGCCTTCGACATCCCGGAGCAGATCTGCATCACCCGCGACAACGTGCAGGTCGGGGTGGACGGCGTCCTCTACTTGAAGGTGCTCGACCCGCAGCGCGCCTCCTACGGCATCATGGACTACGTCTTCGCCATCTCACAGCTCGCCCAGACGACCCTGCGCAGCGAGGTCGGCAAAATCGAGCTCGACCGCACCTTCGAGGAGCGGACCAACATCAACTCCTCGGTGGTGGGGGAGCTGGACAAGGCCTCCGAGCCCTGGGGCGTCAAGGTCCTGCGCTACGAGATCAAGAACATCACGCCGCCCAAGGACATCCTCGCCGCGATGGAAAAGCAGATGCGCGCCGAGCGCGAGAAGCGCGCCGTCATCCTCACCTCCGAAGGCGTGCGCGACGCCGCGGTCAACACCGCTGAGGGGGAGAAGCAGCAGACGATCAAGGCCTCCGAGGCCAGGAAGCAGCAGCAGATCAACGAGGCCGAAGGGCAGGCGGCGGCGATCCTCTCGGTGGCGCAGGCCACGGGCGAGGGGATCCGCCTGGTCGCCGACGCGATCCAGAAGCCGGGCGGCTTCGAGGCGGTGCAGCTCCGCATCGCCGAGCAGTACGTCGAGCAGTTCGGACACCTGGCGCAGAAGGGGAACACGCTGGTGGTGCCGGCGGACCTCTCGAACGTCGCCGGGATGATCCAGCTGGCCATGCAGTCGGTGCGCCGCGCGGTGACGCCGGGCGGCCCGTCCGGGCCGCCGGCGCAGCGGTGAGCGCGGTCCCCACGCGCCGCGCGTGAGACTCCGCTTCCTCGTCAACCCCGCGGCCGGCCGCGGCGCCGGCGCGCGGCGCCTGCCGCGGCTCGCGGCCCTCGCCGCCGAGCTCGGGGCGGGGCCGCCGCGGGTCTCCGCCGGGACCGACGACTTGGCGCGCGAGGCGCGCAGCGCGGCCGGCGAGGGGATCGAGCGCCTGCTGGTGGCCGGCGGCGACGGCACGGTCCATCACGTCGCCCAGGGGCTCGCCGGGAGCGCCTGCGCGCTCGGCCTGATCCCGCTCGGCAGCGGCAACGACCTGGCGGGGACACTGGGCCTGCCGCGCCGGCTGGACGAGGCGGTGCGCCGGGCCGCCACCGGGCCGGTGCGGCGGATCGACCTCCTCCGCGCCGGCGGCCGGGTGGCCGTGGGCTACGTCGGGCTGGGTTTCGACGCCGAGGTGGCGCGGCGCGCGGCTGCCCCGCCGGGGGCGCGGCCGGGGCTCGTGCGCGGCCCGTTGATCTATCCCTGGGCGGTCCTTTCGACGCTGGCCGGCTTCGCGCCGCCGCGGCTGCGCGTCACCTGGGAGGGCGGCGCCTTCGACGGCGCCGCGATGTTCGCCGTCTGCGCCAACCTGCCGCGCTTCGGCGGCGGCATGCGCATCGCCCCCGCGGCGCGGATCGACGACGGCCTCCTCGACCTGGTCGTCGTCCGCGCCGTCCCCCGCCGCACCCTTCTCGCCGTCTTCCCCAAGGTCTATCGCGGCCGCCACGTCGGCCATCCGGCGGTGACGATCGCCAGCACCC
>DASWHY010000162.1:0-11063 GCA_036397955.1 Thermoanaerobaculia bacterium
TTCCTCGCCGCCGCGTACCTCGAGCTCTGGCCGGCTCTGGCGCCGGAGAAGCGGGCCTTCGCGCACCGGCTCCTGGCGCGCGCATTTCGCGATCACGAGACCTTCCGCGCCTTGATCGGCCCCTGGCTCGCGGTGGCGCCGAGCCGCGCGGCCGTTTTCGCCCTGGTGCCGCCGCGGCCGGAAGCCTGGGGCGAGCTGCAGGGGGTCCTTGCCTCCCGCCGCGACTGGGAGGGGGCGACCGCCGCGCACGCCCGCTGGCGGCGGTCGCTGCGGGCGCGCCTCGAGGCCGACCTGGCCGAGGCCGAGGACCGGCTGCGCGGCGGCGACCCGGAAGGGGCGCGCAATCTCTTCCTCACGGTCGCGGCGCGGGCGGAGCAGGGGCCGGGCGGCGCCGACTTGCTGGCGCGCGTGCTTGCTCTCTGCCCGCCGGGGCCGGCGGGCGCCGGCGTCGCCGGACCGCTCCGCGAGCAGCTCGGCTGGGTGCTCGACCGCTGCCGCCTCGACGGCTGTCCGCTCAGCGCGACCGCGGTGCGGCGGCTCGCCGGTTTCTGCCGCAACCTGCGGCTCGAGCAGTCGGCGCTAGCGACCCTCGCCGGCGGCGACCTCGAGCGCGCCGAGCGGATCGAGCGGCGGGCGCCGGAGTGGACCGAGGCCTGGGCGCCCTACCTGATCGAAAAGGCGCGGGTCCTGGCGCGGCGCGGGCGCCTGGAAGAGGCGGCCACGGCGCTGGCGCTCGTCCACATCACCTGGGACCGCAGCCCTTTCACCTGGCGGGCGCGGGCCGAGCTGGCGCGCGCCGCCGGCGATCCGGCGGCCGCGGCGGCGGCGCGGCAAGCGCTCGCCCAACTCGCCGCCAGCACGTGGCCGGCCACCGCCTGGACCTGGGAGCGCGGCCGCGCGCGGCTCGCGTTCCTGCCCGACGCGCCCGCTCGCGGGCTTCAGATCAGGATCGACGAGACCCCCGCCGAGGGGGCCTGGGTCGAGCTGCGCGTGGACGGCGGCGTGGCCGGCCGCTTCCCGGCGCGGCGCGGCGAGACCATCCCGCTGCGCACGCCGCTCTCCGCCGGCCTCCACCTCCTCGACCTCTACACCGTCGCCGGCGGCCAGGCCCTGCCGGGAACGGTCCGGCTGCTGCAGCCGCCGCGCTGAACCGTCAGCGCGCAGGCTCGGTGCGCGCCCCGAGCGCGGCGCCGAGGACCACCGCGAGAGTGAGCGCGTTGGCGGGGATCGTGAGGCCGAAGTCGACCGCCTCGTGGACGGCCAGGGCGGCGAGGGCGCCGAGCGCGGCGAGGGCGGCGGCGCGGTCCTCGGAGCGGTGACCACGCTGGAGGACCTGCGCCAGGCGGAGGAGGAGCGGGACGAGCGCGGCGGCGAGGAGGAGGGCCCCGACGACCCCCGCCGTCGCCAGCAGCTCGACCGGGTCGCTGTGGGCGTGGCGCCAAGTGCCCGAGAGCCCGGCCGGCTGGACGAGCGGGAAGGCCTCGCGGAAGGTGCCGAGGCCGCTGCCGGTCCAGGGGAAGCGGCGCCAGAGGTCGAGGGTGGCGGCATAGGCCGCTCTGCGCGCGCCCCAGGAGACGTCGTACGGGGTGGTGGCGAGGATGCGCCCGAGCCCTTCCTGGAGGCCGATCGCGGCCACCACCCCCACCCCCACCGCCGCCGCCACCACCCCCACCGGTGCGAAGCGCCAGCCCCTGCGGCCCGCGCTCCGCCCCCGCACGGCGAGAAGCAGCCCCTGCACGCCCGCGCCGGTCACCGCCGCGACCAGGCCGCCGCGCGAGCCGGTGAAGGCGAGGCCCGCGAAGAGGGTGAGCCAGACGAGCGCCGGCGGCGCCAGCCAGAGCACGCGGCGCTCGAGGTGCGGCTCCTCGCGCGCGCGCCGCGTCGCCCACCACCCCCACGCGAAGGCGGCCGGCAGGGCGATCCCGAGGTAGGTGGCGGCGTGGTCGGGGTTGACGAAGGTGCCGCGCAGCCGCGTGGCGGCACCCGGCACGTCCACTCCCCAGATCGTCTCCGAGCGCGCGAACCAAGCCTGGGCGCCGAACACCACCTGGGCGAGCGCCCCCGCGCCGAGCGCCGCGGCGAGCAGGCGCCGCCCCTGCCGCTCGCCACCCGTGATGGCCGCCGCGCCGAGCGCCGCGGCGATCGCCGCCCAGGCGAGAGCCGCGGCACGCGACGCCGACGGGGCGAGCGAGAGCGCCGGCCGCGGCGCACCGGAGCCCAGCGCGAGCGCCTCGCCGCCGTGGGCGCCCGCGGCCAGCGCTTCCGCCGCGCCGCGCGCCAGCCGCGCCTGCTCCGGCGCGACCGCCGCCACGGCGCCCGCCGGCCAGGGCGCCGACTGCACCAGCCCCCAGAGCGCCAGACCGAGGAGGAGGGCGGCGACCGGCGCGGCGCGGCGCAGCGGCCGCAGGTCCGCGGCGGTGGCGGCGGCGAGCGCGAAGGCGACGAAGCACGCGGCCTCGAGCGCGGCGACGGCCGCCGGTGTCACGCTGCCGAAGGGGAGCGGCGCCCAGAGGACGAGGAGCCCGAGCGCCGCCGCGGGGACCAGGACGCGATGACGTATCATGCGCGCGCTTTGGCGCGATGCCCGAACAGCTTGCGCACGGCGTGCCTGCTGGCGCTCGCCCTCCTCCTCTTCGACGCCCGCTCTGCCCTGGCTCAATTCGACCAGTATACGGAGCCCGGCGGCCCCGCCGGGCGGCCGGTCTCGCGTCAGGAGGAGCTGGAAGGCAAGATGGAGGCGGCGCCGTTGCGGCTCGGCGTCGTGCGCGTCACTCCCTGGATCGGCGTCTACGACGTGCAGTACGTCGACAACGCCTTCGGCACCCCCGGCGAAGACGAGAAGACCTCCGACCTCACGGGCACGGTGGGCGCCGGCCTGCGCGCCTACCTCCGCAGCGGGCCGAAGGTCATCTGGGCCGCCCACCTGCTGCCGGAGTACGTCGCCTGGGAGGAGCTGGAGGATCGGCGCAGCGTCAACGGCCGCTACGGCGTCCTCGGCTTCGGTTTCTTCAACCGTCTGACTCTCGAGGTGCTGGCCGAACGCGACCAGCAGCAGCGGCTCGCCTCGCTGGAGGTGCCCGAGCAGGTCCACTTGCGTCGCGAGCGCGGGCGGCTCTCCCTGGAGGTCAAGGCCACCGGACGCATCTCGGTCTTCGGCTCCGGGGAGGTGGTGCGGGTGCGCAACGTGGTGAAGGACCCCGCCGAGGCGCCGCTCGACCGCCTCGACCGCGACGCCAGCTACCTGCGCGCCGGCCTCCGCTGGCACCTGCCGCGCGGCTGGTCGCTCGGGCTCGGCGCCGAGCGCTCGCAGGCCGAGTTCCAGGAGGAAGGGCTGGACCGCTCGAACGCCGGCACGTCGCCCGTGGTGGAGGTGCGATGGGACCGTGAGGAGCACTACGTGCGCTTCGAGGCGGCGCAGCGAAAGCTCGAGCCGCGGCAGGGCTCGAGCTTCGTCCCCTTCGAGGAGACCACCGCGTCGCTCGAAGCCGGCTTCAACGCCGACAGCCGCCTGCCGATCTGGGTGTACGGTGGGCGCGGCCTGGTCTACTCGCTGGCCGGCGACTACCCTTACTTCACCGACGACCGCGTGGGGATCGCGGGGCGGCTGAAGCTCGGCTGGCGCACCGATCTCGCTCTCTTCGGCGAGGTCGGGCGGCACGACTACACGGCCTCGGCCGCCGGCGTTCCTGACCGCCGCGACGACACCTCGGCCTACGGCGCCGGGCTCGGCTTCGGGCTCGGCCGCTCGGCGCGCCTGACCGTCGCCGCACGCCGCGTCGAGCTCGACTCGAACCTGCCGCTCCTCGACCGGAGCGTCACCTTCCTCGGGGTCGGTGTGACCCTGGGCGGCAGACGCGGGGAGTGGTAGCCTAGGCGCGCATTGCGATAGCTCTTTTGCACTCCCGTCCCTCTCGTCGTAAACTGTTTCGCTACAGCGAGTAGCCTATGAAGTCGAGAATTGCCGTCCTCCGTCTGTTGGCCTTCGTTCCTCTAGCCCTCCTGCCGCCCGCCTTGGCGCAGGCGCCGGTGAGCGCGCCGGGCTATCGCATCGGCCCCAAGGACCTGGTGGCGATCCAGGTCTACGAGGTGCCGGAGCTCAACGGCGAGCGCCGCGTCGGCGAGAACGGCATGATCAGTCTGCCGCAGCTCGGAGACGTCGCCGCTATCGGTCTGACCGCCGAGGAGCTGGAGGCGCGGTTGCGCGAGCTCCTCTCGCGCTACGTGCAGCGCGCCACCGTCAATGTCGACGTGATCGAGTTCCGCTCCAAGCCGATCACCGTCATCGGCGCGGTGCGCCAACCGGGTCCCCTCGACTTCTCCGGCCGCTGGACGCTGCTCGAGGCGATCACCGCCGCCGGCGGCCTCAGCGAGGGTCACGGCGGCAAGATCTACGTCCGGCGGCGGGCCGACAACGGCCTCTCCGACCAGGTGGTGGTGGACGCCCACGACCTGCTGGTGCGGGCCGATCCCAAAGTGAACCTGCCGATCGTCGCCAATGACCTGATCAACGTCCCGGGGACCTCGGAGGTCACCATCTATTGCCTGGGCGAGGTCGCCACGCCGGGCGCCATCGCCTTCAAGAGCAGCGACCGGGTGACGCTGCTGGCGGCGATCGCGCGCGCCGGCGGACTGACCGACCGCGCGGCGAGCCGCATCGTCGTCCGGCGCGCCGCCGCGGCGGCCGCTGCTCCCGGCGCCGCGGCGGCGGGCGGCGATCTGACGGTCGACTACAAGCGCATCCTCGCCGGCAAGGAGCCGGACCTCGAGCTCCGCAGCGGCGACGTCGTCGTAGTGAAGGAGTCCTTCTTTTGAGCGCGCTCAACAACCCGTTCGAGGAAGCGCCGGCGGCCGCGCCGGCGGCGGAGTCGGAGTTCAACATCGCCGAGTACCTCGGCATGGTGCGCCGCCACTGGCGGCTGGTCGCGGTGCTCTGCGCCACCAGCCTGACCGCGGGGGTCATCCACTTCCTGATCACACCGAAGGAGTACGAGGCGCGCGCGCAGCTGCAGATCGAGCGCCGGAGCCTCACGCCGCTGGTCGGCAGCAACCAGAACCCCTGGCTCGAGAACTACTACAACATGGAGTTCTACCCGACCCAGTACAAGCTGCTCGAGAGCCGCGGGTTGGCCGAGCGCGTGGTCCACCATCTCGACCTGATGAGCGACCCGCGCACGAGTCGCGAGGCCGGGCGGCGGCCGGCCAAGGGCGCCGTGCCTTCGGCCGCCGACGACGAGGCGGTGCTCGGGCAGCTCGCGGAAGGGCTGCGCGGCGGCCTCTCGGTGCAGCCGATCGCCAACACCCAGCTCGTGAACCTCTCCTACCGCTCGGCCGATCCGGAGTTCGCCGTGCGCGCCGCCAACGCCTTCGCCGAGGAGTTCATCGACCTCGGCATCGAGAGCCGCTCTACCACCGCCGGCAAGGCCTCCACCTTCCTGGGGGCGCAGGTCGAGAGCCTCAAGCAGGAGATCCAGGACCGCGAGACCCGGCTCCAGGCCTTCAGCCGGCGCAGCGACATCGTCGCCATCGATCCGGGCTCCAACGTCGTGCTGCAGCGCCTCGAGACGCTCAACAAGGACTACATGGACGCGATGCGGCGGCGCATCGAGAAGCAGGCCCAGCACCAGGAGGTGCTGAGCGCCCCCAAGGAGGCGGTGGCCGACAGTCTCTCCGCGGGTCTGGTCAGCGACCAGCGCGCCGAGCAGATCCGGATGGAGCGGGACTACGAGAGCAGGCTCAAGACCTTTAAGCCCGAATGGCCCTCGATGGTGGAGCTCAAGGCCAAGATCGACAAGGGGCGCCAGGACCTCAACCGCGTCATCGACGAACGGGTCTCCATCGCGCGCGGCAGCGCCTACGCCGAGTATCAGACGGCGGTGCGCCAGGAGCAGGCGCTGGCCAACGAGCTGAACAACGTCAAGTCGCAGGCGATCGATCAGAACTCGGCGGCGGTGGAGTTCACCAACCTCAAGGTGGAGGTCGAGAGCCGCCGCGAGATGCTCGACCAGTTGATGCGGAAGCAGTCGGAGACCGACGTCGCGGCGCGGCTGCAAGATACCAGAGACTCGAACATCCGCATCATCGATCGGGCCCTGATGCCTGGAGGGCCGTCCCGGCCCTCGCTGCGCCAGGACCTGACCTACGGGTTCCTCATCGGCCTGCTCCTGGGGATCGGCTGCGCCTTCCTGATCGAGTTCCTGGACCGCTCCGTGAAGACCCCGGAGCAGATCGAGCGGCGCCTGGAGATGCCGGTGCTGGCGGTCATCCCCGACCTGACCGAGGTGGGGAAGAAGTACGGTGGAGGCTACGGCTACGGCTACGGCCACGCCTACGGCGCCGAGGGGGACGAAGCGAAGCGCGCCCGCCCGTCGGGCGGAGCGCCGGTGGCGTGGCTGGAGAAGAAGAAGCTGGAGCCGGCGCAGATCGAGCTCGTGCCGCACGAGCGGCCGCGCACGCCGATCTCGGAGGCCTACCGCTCGCTGCGTACCGCGCTCCTGCTTTCCTCGGCCGACGAGCTCAAGGTGGTGGCGGTCACCTCGGCCGGGGCGTCGGAGGGGAAGACGGTGACGGCCGTCAACCTGGCGGTCGTCCTGGCGCAGCTCGGGCGGCAGGTGCTGATCGTCGACAGCGACCTGCGCAAGCCGCGCCTGCACCAGATCCTCAAGGTCTCGAACCGGCTCGGTCTGGTCAACCACCTGACCGCCGGCGCCGACGCCGAGGCGGTGATCCTGCGCACCGAGGTGCCGAACCTCTGGATCACCCCGAGCGGGCCGATCCCGCCGAACCCCTCGGAGCTGCTGGCCTCGGACCGCATGCGCGAGTGGCTGCGCCAGGTGCGCGCGCGCTTCGACTTCGTGGTCGTCGACACGCCCCCGGTGCTGCCGGTGACCGACGCCATCATCGCCGGCGCCTGGGCCGACGGCGTGGTGCTGACGCTGCGCGCCGGCAAGGTGACGCGCGAGGACGCGCGGGCCTGCCGCGACCGGCTGCGCCAGGCGGAGGTCAAGGTGCTGGGGGCGGTGCTCAACCGCTTCCGCAGCACGCAGGGCGCCGCCGGCAAGCGCTACCGCTACTACGAGTCCTACAGCGCCTACGAGAGCGAGCCCCAGGCCGGCTCGGCGGCGTAGGATCTGCAGGGCCCGCAGCACATGATCGACCTGCACTGCCACGTCTTGCCCGGCATCGACGACGGCGCGCGCAGCCTGGAAGTGGCGGTCGCGATGTGCCGGCTGGCGGCGGCCGAAGGGTGCGAAGCGCTGGTCGCCACGCCGCACCAGCGGCGCGGTGTCTGGTGGAACTGCGACGGCGCCGCGCTGGACGGGTTGCGCGAGGAGCTGCAGGCGGCGGTGGGGGTGCGGCCGCGCATCCTGCCGGGAGGCGAGATCCGCATCGATTCGCAGCTCCTCGCCGAGCTGGCACGGCTGCCGGAAAGCGGTCTCCAGCCGCTCGCCGGCTCGCGCTACCTGCTCGTCGAGTTCGACGGCGGCGGCCGGCCGCGGCAGGCGATCGAGCTGGTGCACGAGCTGGTGATCGCGGGATGGCGGCCGGTCCTGGCCCACCCGGAGCTGATCCCCTGGCTGGCCGACGACACGCCGCTCGTCGAGCGGCTGGTCGAGCTGGGAGCGGCGACCCAGGTGACGGCGATGAGCGTCACCGGCGACTTCGGGCACCGTCCGGAGGCCGCCGCGCACCGCCTGATCGAAGCCGGTCTGGCGCACTTCCTGGCCAGCGACGCGCACGACCTCTACCGCCGCCCGCCGGGGCTGCGCCGCGCCCGGACCGAGGTCGCCGCGCGCTGGGGCGAAGAGGTGGCGCAGCAGTTGACCGACGACAACCCCCGCGCCGTGGTGGCGGATCTCCCGCTCGCCGCGGCGCATCAGCAGACCGAGAGCCGGGCCTGAGGAGTCTTTTGGTGGTGTTTCGCAGCCTTCGATCCTCCCTCGTTTTCGCCTCGATCCTCTGCGCGTCCGTGCCGGCCGCGGCGCAGGAGGTCGATCCCTTCTACAGCGGCCTGCTGCGCGACGGCGCCTACGCCTACGACCGGGGCGAGTTCGCCGCCGCGGCGCGCGACCTGCGCCTCGCTTGCTTCGGCTACCTCGACCAGCCGGTCCTTCTCACCGGCTGCCTGACCCGCCTCGGCGCGGCGCAGGCCAAGGCGGCGGACGCCGACGGCTTCGCCGAGACCTTCCGCCGGGTGGTCGAGCTCGAGGAGCGGTTCGGCGGCTACCGGCAGGCCGAGGTGCCGGCCGAGGTGCGCGCGGCGTTCGAGGAGCGCACCGCGGCCGCCATCCCTGCCGCGACGCTGGCGCAGGTGCCGGTCTTCGCCGGCCTCGCGCTACGCAAGATCGAGGGACAGCTCGCGGCGCTGCCCGCCAAGCAGCGGCGGAAGGAGCTGGAGACTCGGACGCAGAAGGAGCCGCAGACCGTGCTCTGGCAGCTCCTGCTCACCGAGCTGGATCTGGCCGAGGGCCTGAACGCACCGGCGCTCGAGCGGGCGCGCCGGGCGGCGACCCTGGCGCCGCAGGATCCCCGCGCGCTCTGCGTGCGCGGGCTCGCCCTGGCGCGGGCCGAGCGCTGCCCGGAGGCGGTGGCGGACCTCCAGCCCTGCGCCCGCTCCCGTCGCGAGACGGCGTACGCCGCGGCGCTCCTCGGCTGCTGGGCCGGCGCGGGGGAATGGCGGAAGGCTGACGAGCTGGTGCGCGGCCTTCCCGCCGAAGTGGCGCGCGACCGGCAGATCGCGGGACTCGCGCAGCGGGTGCAGAAGGGCCTGGCCGGGGCGCAGGCGACCGCGGCCCCCGCCAAGCCGACCGCCGCCCCCGCGCCGCAGGTCCCCCTCGCCGACGGGCTCGAGCGGGTGCGGCGCCTCCTCGCCACCGGCGTCCAGGAGGAGCTGCGCGAGGGGCTCACGCTCGCCCGCGAGCTGGCCGACGCCAACCCCGGCTCGCGCGAGGCGCAGCACCTGGCGGCCGAGGCCGCCTACCGCTCCGCCCGCTGGCAGGACGCCGCGGCCTACTTCAAGCGCGGCGGCGACCCCGGCGACGCGCGCCCCGAGCTGCTCTTCTACCTCGCGGTGGCGCTCTACGAATCGGGGGAGAGAGACGCCGCCGCGAGTGCCCTCGAACGCTCGCTTCCCAACCTCGAACGCACGCCGTACGTTGACGCCTACGCGAAGCGCATCCTGCGCTCGCGGACGAGCGGCGGCACCGGCGGGCGTTGACAGGAGAACGGCTTCCGCCTAATGTGGAGACACCCTTTCGGGAGATTGTGGACATGAAGCGAATCCTCCTCGCAGCCGGCGCGGCGCTCCTCGTAGCGACCGCCATTCACGCCCAGACCATCGACATCGAGCAGTTGCAGTGCCTACCCACGGGCGACAACGCCCTCGTCAAGGCGACCGCCGCCAACGAGCCCGCCGGCGAGTCCCCGCGCCTCTACTTCCGCTGGCGCGACCACGGCGAGACCTACTGGGTCGAGCTGGAGCCTGCGGGGGGCGGCCGTTACTGGGGCGTCTTCCCGCGGCCGGAGCGGCGCAACGAGGAAGTCGAGTACTACGCCGCCTTGGTCGACGCCGCCGGCGCCGTGGTGGCGAAGAGCGCCGTGCGCACGGCGAAGGTCAACGGTAACTGCGCGGTGCGCCTCGCGGAGCGCGAAGAGGGCGTGGCCGGCAACATGACCGTCGGCGAGACCATCGCGCAGCAGCAGGGCAAGGGGGTGCTGGGCTTCCTCTGCGACGGCATCGTCACACGCGTCAACCACCAGGGCATCCGGCGCTCGGACGAGATCTGCCGCGCCTGCGTGGTGGCCTGGTGGAAGCTGCCGACGGCCTTGGCGGCGGTGCCGATCACCGGCATCCTGATCATCGACGACGAGCCGTCGCCTTCGCGGCCGTAAGCGACGGCTCGCCGCACCGCCCACGTCCATCGACCACCTGATCGAGCCGCACGGCGGCCGTCTCCTCGACCTGCTCGCCGCGCCCGAACGGGCGGCCGAGCTCAAGGCCGCCTCGCGCGATTGGCCCTCCTGGGACCTGACGGCGCGCCAGCAGTGCGACCTCGAGCTGCTGCTCTCCGGCGCCTTCTCCCCGCTCACCGGCTTCCTCGGCCGCGCCGACCACGACGCGGTCTGCGAGCGCATGCGCCTGGCGGACGGCACCCTCTGGCCGCTGCCGGTGGCGCTGGACGTGCCGCCGGAGCTGGGGGCGCGGCTCCGCCCCGGCGCGGCGCTGGCGCTGCGCGACGCCGAGGGCGTCATGCTCGCGGCGCTCACCGTCGAGGAGGTCTGGGAGCGCGAGCGCGGGCGCGTCGCCGAGGCGGTCTTCGGCACCACCGACCGCAAACACCCCGGCGTCGCCGACCTCTACGAGCGCGAAGGGTGGCTCGCCGTCGCCGGGCGCATCGAGGGCCTCCAGCTCCCCGCCCACTACGACTTCCGCTCCCTGCGCCTCACCCCGGCCGAGGTGCGCGAGGAGCTCACTCGCCGCGGCTGGCGCCGGGTGGTCGCCTTCCAGACCCGCAACCCGATGCACCGCGCGCACTGCGAGCTGGCGCTCGCCGCCGCCAAGCAGGCGCAGGCCAACCTCCTCATCCATCCGGTCGTCGGCATGACCAAGCCGGGGGACCTCGACCACTACACCCGCGTGCGCTGCTACCAGGCGGTGCTCGAGCGCTTCCCGCCGCACACGGCGATGCTCGCCCTGCTGCCGCTGTCGATGCGCATGGCCGGGCCGCGCGAGGCCCTGCTCCACGCCATCGTGCGCAAGAACTTCGGCTGCACCCATTTCGTCGTCGGCCGCGACCACGCCGGCCCCGGCAACGACTCGCGCGGGCGCCCCTTCTACGGTCCTTACGACGCGCAGCAGATGCTGCGCGCGCACGAGGCCGAGCTGGGGGTCGAGATGGTGCCCTTCCAGAACCTGGTCTACGTCGAGGATCGGGACGCCTACCTGCCCGAGGACCAGGTGCCCGCCGGCGCGCGCACCCTGACAATTTCAGGCACCGATCTCCGCTCCCGCCTCGCCGAGGGGCGCGAGGTCCCGGCCTGGTTCACCTACCCCGAGGTGGCGGCCG
>DASWHY010000163.1:0-2803 GCA_036397955.1 Thermoanaerobaculia bacterium
CGGCATCACCGAGGCGCTCCAGGCCCTGGAGGCCGGCGACCTGGTGGCCTGCGCCGCCCGCGCCGAGGAGCTGCCGGGCGAGCTCGGCGAGGCCGGCCTGCGGGCGACCCGCTCGCTGGTGCTTTTGGCGCAGCAGATCCAGACCAGCTCGCTGGAGGTGGCGGGGGCGGCGCACGCGGTGCACCAGGTCGCCTCCGAGCTCGCCGCCGGTTCCTCGCAGCAGGCGGCCTCGGTGGTCGAGATCACCGCCGCGATGGAGGAGCTGGCGCGCACCGCCGCCCAGATCGCCGACAACGCCGCGGCGCAGGCCGATCTCGCGCTGGCGGCGCAGCAGAGCGGCGAGGCGGGGGCGGCGGCAGTCGAGGAGGCGCTGGCCGGCGTCGAAGAGGTGCGGCGGCGGATCGGCGGCGCCGCCGGCCGCGCCGAGGCGCTCGGGGCGCGCTCGCGCGAGATCTACCGCATCCTCGACCTGATTACCGAGATCGCCCACGAGACCCACCTGCTGTCGCTCAACGCCGCCGTCGAGTCGGCCGCCGCCGGCGCCCACGGGCGCCGCTTTGCGACGGTGGCCGACGAGGTGCGCCGCCTCGCTCAGCGCTCGCAGGAGTCGGTGGAGTCGGTGCGCAGCCTGCTCGGCGAGGTCGCCGAGTCGATCCACGCCACCGTCGTGGCCGGCGAGGAGGGGAGCCGCGAGGCCGAGCGAGTGCTGGAGCAGGCGCGCGCCGCCGCCGCCGCCATCGCGGCGCTGCGCCAGGCGGCCACCGACAGCGCGCGGGTGGCGCGCGAGATCTCGCTCGCCACCCAGCAGCAGACCGCGGCCGCGGACGAGGTGGTGCTGACGCTGCGCGAAGTCTCGCAGGTGGTGCAGAAGACCGCCTTCGGCCTGCGCCAGTTCTCGCACACCGCCGACCGCTTGAACCGCCTCGGGCTCGAGATGCAGCTCCTGGCGCAGTCCTTCCACGTCGATTCGCCGCACTCGCTCAAGCACACGGTCGAGCGCTGGGCGCGGGAGGTCGCCCGCTCGCTCCACCAGTGGGCCTCGCTCGAGCGCCTGGTCGAGGAGCTGGCGCAGGAGCGGCCGTTCGTCGAGTGCCTCTACTTCATCGACGGGCGCGACGGCCACACCGCGCTGGCCGTCAACCGCCGCCTCCTCGGCGACCGCGAGGTCCCCGCCGCGGTGCGCGCCGGCGAGGGCTTCACCGACCGCCCCTGGTACCGGGCGGCGACCGAGGCGGGGCGGACGATCATCACCCCACTCTTCGACTCGCTCCTGACCGGAGCTCCCATCTTCACCGCCGCCACGCCGCTCCACGACGTCGGCGGCCGGCTCCTCGGCGTCTTGGGCTTGGACGTGAATGTAGAAAACTGGACCAAGATCTGAGATGCACCTTCCTCCTTCCCATGAACCCTGAGTTCTCCGACCTGGTGCCCCTGTTCGTCGAGGAGGCGCGCGATCGGCTGGAGCGGCTGGGGGGGCTGCTGCCGCGGCTGGCGGGGGAGCCGCAGGCGGCGGTCGAGGCCCGGCGCGAGCTGCACACGCTCAAGGGGGCGGCGCGGATGCTCCAGCTCGGACCCTTCGCCGAGCTCTGCCACGCCACCGAGGGGGCCCTGCAGGCGCCGCCGGCCAGGGCGGCGCCGCTGCTGGCGCGCGCCGCCGACCGGCTGAGCGGCATGGTGGACGCCGTGGCGCGCGGCGAGGAGCCGCCGGCCGAAAGCGACCTCCTGGCGCAGCTCGCCGGGACGGCCGCGAAGCCGGCCGCCGGCAACGGCGCCGGCGCCACGGTCGAGCCGGCCGGGCCCGCGCCGCCCGCCGCGCCCGCCGGCGACCTCCGCCTGGAGCCCAAGGTCCTCGACGCCCTGGCCGAGCGCGCCGCCCAGGTGCGGCTGATGGCCCGCGGCGCCCACCGCGCCGTCGAGCGGCTCGACGAGCTGGCGCGCCTGGCCGAGGAGGGGCTCCACGAGCCGGCGCCGCAGCAGGTGCTGGCGCTGATCGCCGCGACGCTGCGGCGGATGGCGGTCGAGGTCGAGGGCGGGCAGCGCCGCCTCACCCGCGCCGCCGAGGCGCAGCTCGACGCCCTGGTGAACGTCCAGCTCCAGCCGCTGCGCGCCGCCCTCCGTGCCCTCGCCCGCCACGCCCGCGAGCTCGCCCGCACGCTCGGCAAGGAGGTGGAGGTGGAGCTCGCCGGGGAGGAGACCCGCCTCGACCGCCGCATCGCCCGCGACCTCGAGGCGGCGCTCATCCACCTGGTGCGCAACGCCGTGGACCACGGCATCGAGCCGCCGGCGGCGCGGCAGGCGCGCGGCAAGCCGCTCGCGGGTAAGATCCGACTCGTGGCCTCCAGTGAAGCGGGGCGGGTGCGGCTGGCGATCTCCGACGACGGCGCCGGCATCGACCCGGCGTGGGCGGTCGAGCAGGCGGTGCGCGCCGGGCTGGTGGACGCGGGCGCGGCCGGCGGGCTCGGGCGCGAGGAGGTCTACCGTCTGCTCTTCGCCCCCGGCTTCTCGACCCGGCAGGAGGTCTCCGAGATCTCCGGCCGCGGCGTCGGCCTGGACGTGGTAGCCGCGGTCGTCGCACAGGTTGGCGGCGAGGCCTCGCTCGACTCGACACCGGGCGCGGGGACGACGGTCACCCTGGAGGTGCCGGTCGCGCGCCGCGCGGCGCGGGTGCTGCTGGTGCGGGTCGGGCAGCTCCGGCTGGCGCTGCCGTCGGCGGCGGTCGCCCGCGCGCTGCGGGTCGCCCGCGCCGACCTGGTCGAGCGCGACGGGCGGCGGCTCGCGGCGGTGGACGGCCGCCTCGTCCCCT